>SYDV01000325.1 GCA_005801395.1 Planctomycetia bacterium
CCAGCCTGCAGTATCAATGACGCGAACGGATCGGTCGCGAATAATCCACGTGCCATCTAACCAATCGCGGGTAGTGCCTGGGATATGACTGACCAAAGCACGGCCACCAGTCAGGGTATTAAATAAAGCAGATTTTCCAGCATTGGCTGGACCGACCAAACAAACCAGCGGTTCACCGTGATCGCTATCTGCGACTGTGAGCCAGCGGCAAATAATTTGATGCATGTCACTGAGTTCGCCTTGCATAACTATCGGGTCGTAGGCGCGTACATCATCTTCTTCTATGAAGTCGAGTCCTGCTTCGATCAATGCGCGAGCATAGAGTAAACGATCACGTACGATAGATAATTCAGAGCTTAATTTTGCACGAAGGCGCGCGACGGCTTGAGTGGCAGCCGTCGCAGAGGTGGCATGAGTTATCGCCAATATCGCTTCAGCGCGATCAAGCGTCAGTCGTCCGTTACTTAAGGCCTGGCGTGCGAACGCTCCAGGTCCAGCGAGTTGGGCGCCAGCGGCAAATAACGTGGTTAAACAACGATCAATTAAATCAGGCGACCCAGGTAGCGTTACTTCAATTAAGTCATAGCCGGTGAATGATTTTGGCGCGCGTGCGAGGAGTAAGCGATAAGGACAGGTACCATGGCCAAGTGTCCATGTGCCTGTTTTCAGATGCCAGGGACTGCCCAGTGACAAACCGGCCTGTGTCGCGATTGCGCAGGCATTCGGACCGCTTAGGCGAATCAGCGCGCTGACACTGCCGCTGGCCGTGGCGCAAGCGGCAATGGTGGGCTCGCCGACTTTTTCCACGCCTCGGCTCAGGTTATGCCTAATTTTTTACGGACCATTTTAATTTCGATGGTCGACAACACGGCATTGATGGTGAAATACAGCACCAAGCCCGAGGGGAAATTATAGAAGATGACACCAAATAAAACCGGCATCCAGCGCATCATCTTCATCATCTGTTCTTGTTGCGGATCGCCACCGGTTGGCATTTTCTGCATTAAACTCATCCAAATGCTGACACCGATATAAATAATAGGCAGTAAGTTAAAGGACAACGTCCAGCCACCGACAACCCAACCAATTAATTGATCTGGTAAGGTAAGATCGTTGATCCACAGGAAGCCATGTCCACGCATGTCAGCACTGTGACAGAAGGCGAGGTATAACGCGGTGAAAATAGGAATTTGAATCAGAATCGGTAAACAGCCGCCGAGTGGATTGACGCCGTGTTTCTTCCACAACTCCATTTGTTTTTGCGCCATTTTTTGTTTGTCGTTCTTATACGTTTCTTGCAACAGCTTCAGATCTGGCGCGAGTTTTTGCATTTTCATCATGCTCTCGTGCTGTTTGAAGGTGGTGCGATGGAGCAGTAATTTAATCAAGAAGGTGAGTACCACCACCGCAAGACCGTAATTAACCACGACTAATACTAAGGTATCAAGCGAGATGGTCAGCAGCCAGGCTAAAGATTTAAAGAAGCGATAATAACCGTCGGAATATTCGACTTTGGCAGAGATGGGATCAAGCCGATCTATGTCCACCTTGCGCACGCTGGCCACAGTCAGTGTCCATTCGATATCCATTTTTTGATTCGCGGTTACGAGCACATCACCATTATTTGAGCCCAAATAGGTAACTCCAACTAAGGCTTGGGGTGCTTTATTGCGATCCAAGTAGCCATTTGCGAGAACTTGGATGTTGCCAATTGCGCCAACGACGGGAGCAGAGTTTGTTGCGACTAAATCGCCGGGTTTACTGGTTGGGCCACCACTTTCGCCAGTTGTCGTAGGTACTGTTGCGGGCAATGGTAATGAGATGTCAGCTACATCAATTTTATTATCGCCCACGCGGAATGAAATTGGGTGCCAAAGCGCCGCAAAGAAACGACTCTTTAAACAAACATAATCAAGTTGTTCACTGGGAATGACCGTACGTCCATTGATAGGAGGTAGATAAAGCGAAAACATTTTTCCGGCCGCTCCACCGGCATGATAAACTAAGGCCAGATATGCAGCATCTTGGCTAATGTCATCCTGATGAATACCATTTAATGGGTAAACATATGGTTGCAGTGCGAGCGTTGTTTTGCCAAGATTTTCAACCGTTAGCTTGGTTCGTACCGTCAACGAATTCGCCGGTAATTGATAGGTCAAACGGTAGGCTATTTGTTTATCCGAATTGGTATAACCAAGGGTTATTTGTTGTGCATCACTCGTCAGGACTTTCCACGCAGGTGCGTTACTGCTTGGTAGACCAATTCCGCCAATCCAATTATGCTTGCCGGCCTTGGTTTGAAAATCATTGAGCACCAATAATGATTTATCAAATTCAGGCGGTGTCCGTCCTAAATCTTTGAGCGCTTGCTCTTGCCAAGCGCGTAGACGAATTGGTTTTTCATTCACCAATCCCATGGATTTAATTGAGCCCTGTAATTCGCTAATTTGGACTTCAATTAATTCATTAGCCAAACGATGCTGCGCGTAAATCGGTGCGGGCACGGTTGCGCTCACAGAAACGGCGGGCTTCGCAGCGGTTGTAGTTGCTGGTGTTTCAACCGGTGTAACCCCCGATTCGACTGCCCAAGACGTAGCAACCGTGAAAGAGACGAAAAATAAGTACAACCACGGCAGACGCATGCAGACTCCAGCAAAGCAGGGGGCGGAGAGCATCGTGGCTTGGCTGGGGAGACAACCCCTGAAGGGGCGAGCTGAGGGTTGAGAGGCACGAAGCATAATGGGTTAAAAATGACCCGAATGGAACCGAGGGTCTCTTTGGGTCCGGAAGTCCGGAAGTCCTGCCCGATCATCAGCTATGGCATATACGGATGTGCATTAAATAGCTGCAGAAAGGCTGGGGCCAGCATATTTAATTATATCGTCTGGATCGGAATTTGGCTCCAGCCTTTCTGCAGCCGCAAATCAACCGTCCGTGGTCTGATTATAATCGACCACGCAGGACTCCCGGACCTCCGGACTTCCGGACTCCCGGACCCAATGATTCCAGGTCCCATTGACATAGTTCTTATATCGATACATTCCAAAAAAGGAATGTAAGAATGAAAGAACTAAGCGACGAACTGGTCTCGCGCATTGCCGAGCGCTTTCGTGCCCTGGCTGACGAAACTCGGATTCGCATCTTGCTGCGCTTGCAGGGGGGCGAATGTAATGTGTCGACCTTGGCTCAGGAATTAGGTGTTGCGCAGGCGTCCATTTCCAAACACCTCGCGGTGCTGCGACAAGTGGGTTTTATTTTGGTGCGTCGCGAAGGTACGCAGGCCTTTTGTTCGGTGCGCGATCCTGATTTGCCGCAACTTTGTCAATTAATGTGCGATGGCGTGAAGCGCCACGCTAGTGAACAACATGCCGCTTTGGGGCTCGCTCCGCGTCCCCGTGCTGCCAAATAACCATCTTTAGGAGTTTTATCCATGTCTCAATCATCTAGTTCCCCAACCGCTACTTTTCAACGTCATTCTCAAGGTCAGGCACATTTAATTGATGTGCGTACTCCTGCTGAATACCGTGCTCTGCATGCTGAAGGCGCACAGTTAATGCCGCTCGACCAATTGAATATTGGCGAAATAACAGCTTCCGTTCCCGCCGGAGCAACGGTCCATCTATTATGCCAGTCAGGTAATCGCGCAAAAATGGCGGCGGAAAAATTAACCCAAGCTGGTTGTAACTGCGTTGTTGTTGAAGGCGGGACCAAGGCCTGGGCCAGTGCTGGTTTGCCCGTCGTGCGCGGAAAAGCCGCCGTATCGATCGAGCGTCAAGTTCGCATCGTCGCGGGGGTGATGATTATGATTGGTGTAGCGCTTGGTTTTACCGTGCATCCCAATTGGTTTTATCTATCCGGCTTCGTTGGTGCGGGTCTGACCTTCGCTGGAATTAGCGATTCTTGCATGATGGGAATTTTACTTGGGAAATGTCCTTGGAATCGGTGAACGGAAAAGCTCGGAAGACTGGAAGTCCGGAAATCCGGACATCCCGACTTCATAGGATTTCATAGGACTTCAAAAGACTTCCGAACATAATAAAACCCATGCTCCTCCCGATTGCCTTCGGCATCATCACCGGACTTGCCCTCGGACTTACCGGCGGCGGTGGGACTATGTTGGCGGTACCGTTTTTGCTGTATGGATTAGGATTGCCTGTCCATGAAGCGATGTTGGTCTCGTTGGTGGCTGTTGGGATTATAGCTTTGGTGGGGGCATTGGCACGTTGGCGTGCGCATCAGTTGCAATTGCATTTAGGGCTGATCTTTGCGATGGCGGGAATGGTTGGTGCGCCGGTCGGTGCATTGGTTGCGCCATGGATACCTGCAATTGGACTTATGTTAGGTTTTGCGGTGCTGACGGTATTTGTGGCCGTGCGTATGTGGCGGCGAGGTCATGGTCCGCTGCCAACCGATTCACAGCCATTACCAGCGACGGCGCTGATACGGCAAGCGGCTTGTCGATTTGATCCCAGCGGTCGTTTACAATTGACCAGTCATTGCATACGCTTGTTGGTGCCAGCCGGATTTGTCACTGGAATAATTTCTGGATTATTTGGTGTCGGTGGTGGATTTGTAGTGGTCCCAGCTTTGGTTTTGATAGCAGGTATTGATATTCGCCAAGCGACCGCCACCTCATTATTCATTGTAGCCCTGGTCAGTTTAAGCGGGTCTAGCGCGGCATTTATTTCCGGTCAAACCGTAGACCCTAGGTTAGTGATGTTATTTGCCGGATCAGGCATGGTTGGTTTAGAACTAGGTAGCCGTTTCGGGCGTTTTTTACCAGCAAATACACTTCAACGTGGTTTTGCCATTATTCTCATTTTGGTCGCCGTTATGCTCGTCATCAAACTTTTTAAAATCCCATTCTGAATCCCATTTATATTCGGAGGTAAGTTATGATTATTCAGCGATTTTATTTATCTTGTTTAGCGCATGCGTCATACCTGGTTGGAGACCCTACTAGCAAGCGCGCCGTGGTCATTGATCCACAGCGCGATGTTGGGCAATACCTTGAATTTGCCCAATCTCATGGATTGACGATTACGGATGTTGTTCTGACGCACTTTCATGCGGATTTTGTCGCAGGGCATTTAGCCTTGCGCGATTTAGTTGGCGCTACGGTGCATCTCGGGCGTTTTGCTCAAGCGGAATATAAATTTAATCCCTTAGGTGAAGGTGATATTATTGATCTTGGACAAGTTCGTTTGACTACGATGGAAACTCCAGGTCACACGCCTGAAGGCATTTCACTATTAGCGAGCTCTGGCACCCGACCAGTCACTCAGGCGATATTTACCGGTGACACCCTGTTTATCGGCGATGTCGGGCGTCCGGATTTGATGGCATCCGTTGGCGTTACGGCGGAATCGTTGGCTAAATCATTATATGTTTCGTTGCGTAAATTAGCCGCGCTACCAGACGCGACAACCGTTTACCCGGCACATGGTGCAGGTTCTATGTGTGGTAAAAATTTGGGAAAAGAATCGTCGTCCAGTATTGGCCAGGAAAAATTGACTAATTATGCTTTGGCGATTCACGATGAGGATGAGTTTGTGCGCGTAGTCACGGCAGATCAGCCAGCGGCCCCTGCTTATTTCAGTCATGATGCGGCCTTCAATAAACGAGAGCATAATACGGTGGCGCATCCCAGTACCGCCTTGACGATTAATCAGGTCATTGCGGCAATAGCCGATGGTGCGCAATTAGTAGACGTACGCGAAGCAACTGCGTTCGCTGGAGCGCATTTACGCGGAGCAATTAATGTTGGACTACGTGGTCAATTTGCCATGTGGGCAGGTGCCGTGCTGGATCCCAAACGAGAAATCGTGTTGGTGACCGAACCGGAAACAGCAGAAGAAGCGGTGACACGACTAAGGCGCATTGGTTTTGATCGTGTGCGTGGCCATTTAGCTGATGGTATGGCGTCGGTCGTGGATCAACCGAGTTTAATCAAACAAGGCCGACGCGTCGATGTCGACACGTTGCGAAGCTGGATGAAAAACCCAACTCAACCGTTCATTATTGATGTTCGTCGATCAGACGAATATGCTGCTGGTCACATAAATGGCAGTCATAATATTCCATTACAGGTGCTGGGGCAATCGTTGAGTGACCTGCCTGTAGATCAGGAAATGGTGGTTCATTGCGCTGGTGGTTATCGCTCAGCCGTCGCGGCCAGTTTATTAACGGCTCATGGATTTCAGGTAGCAGATTTGATTGGAGGGTTTGGGGCGTGGAGGAAATAGGAGCAATTTTTTTATGATCGGGTCGATGTCCGATGTCCGATGTCCGATGTCCGATGTCCGATGTCCGATGTCCGATGTCCGATGTCCGATGTCCGATGTCCGATGTCCGATGTCCGATGTCCGATGTCCGATGTCCGATGTCCTGC
>SYDV01000326.1 GCA_005801395.1 Planctomycetia bacterium
CACCGCCGCCGCCGCCATCGCCTGATGATATATATAAATGTCCATCATTTCCGAATCCGATCCAACCACCATTGTGATTGGCTTCTGACTGATCAAAAGACAAGACCACAACGCGACTGCCAGCATTAACGGTGGTCGCTGTCGCAAACGGAGCGTTTGCCGTGTAGCGTACAATTTCGGTATGCCCGCCTCCACCTCCGCCAGGTTTAGTACAATTAAGATAGACATAACCGTTGGTGGCATAATTCGGATGAAAAGCGAAGCCAAGTAAGCCTTGTTCACCACCTGTACTTATGTTTGCTTCTGTCAGAAATGGCGTGGCTGAAACCGCACCGTTTGCCAGGGTTACGATACGCACATGTCCGGTATGTTGCTCAATAACAAAAACCCGACTATTATCCCCTGGTCGGTAAGTGACACCTACCGGCTTATCAAGACCACTGCTCACCACTTCTTCGGTGGTAATCGGCAGCGTTGCCGCAGATAGGCAACTGATCATTAAAACAAATAAAGCTAAACAACGAAAAATCATATATACTCCCAGATGTTTTGGTGCGATTTCTGTAAACAAAGCTCACAACCGTCAATGAATTCACTCGTATTTCTCGTCCGGCCAAACCGTCCACGTTGAAATACTGGGAACTCAATTACTGCTTCTAGTTTATGAAATCGCTTTTGTCTTTTCTAGTCGAGGAGCGGCAAGTTTTGGAATAGAACCGACAGTTGATAAATGATGACTATATTATCACCGCTGGCGCGTCACACGCTGAGTTTCTTGGCCAACAAATCGTTTGCGATAGGCACTTGGTGCGAGCCCCGTTTCTCGGAGAAATTCACGACCAAAATGACTTTGATCACAATAGCCAAAACTCGTAGCAATTTCGGCTAATGAACGATTACTCGACATCAATAATTGGCAGGCCATTCGTATTCGTAATTGACGCAAATAGGATTGCGGCGTGGAAAAATAGACTCCACGAAATTTACGTTCAAAAGCCCGTGTCGATAAATGGCACATTTCCGCTAATTTATGATTATCACACGGATGTGCTATATTTTCCCTCATAAATTCAATCACTTTGGCCAATGGTTTGACCTCATCGCTTCGCGGCGCAGCTATTTCTGATGGTACTGGTCGACACATCCCCACCGTTCCAATAATTCGACCATACTGATTACGAATAGGTAATTTAGTGGTCAAACACCACACCGGAACGTGATCAAAGCGACCAACCACTTCCATGCGATCCTTAATCACTTGGCCACTCAGTACCAACTCATCATCATGGCGAAATTGAGCTGCGATAGTTTCTTCGCTTAATTCAAAATCAGTTTTACCCACCACATCACTTTCATTTTCAATACCGTAATTGAGTAAAAATCCTCGGTTCGCATAACGATAACAATGCTTGGCGTCCTTTATCCACACCGAGTTCTCTTCCATGACATCCAGTAATGACATCATGCCTGATTGCGCAGCCACGATTAAGGTATCATCAACCTCAACTTCATCATGAGCAGCTAGCGACATACATCCCTCAGCGTTTTTAAAACTACGACCCAGGGTGCTGTTTCCGTCGGTTGTTTCAGTCTACTAACACCGTGAGTAGGGGTAGCGACTCACTATCAGTCACTTTTTTCGACTCTTTTGATGATCGGCTTAGGACAAAATAAACCCTGGCCGTTCATTTTTAGACAAAAACTTCAGACACCATACTGAGTTTTTTGACCTCGTTACTCAACCAACGTCTCACGCTGAAGATGGGTGGTGTGCGCCAGCTAGCCCCATACAAACAGCCCTGTGTCCCATTACGTCCTGATCCGTCCTGTATGCCTCACTGATCTGCCATCGTTGCAGACGTTGGCTGATCACCTTGATACGGTTAACTTGCCCGATGATCCAACGGCTTTAGCTGGGATCATCGCTGACAGCGAACGAAGCTTTGCGGGATTACAAGCTGACGTGTCGGCTATCACGCCTGATTCCAAACACGCCGGTTTTACGTTAGTCGCAGTCGAAATCGAATCGGTGCATGGAATAATAAAAAATGAGCGGCTCATCGGCACCGCGTCTTTATTCGCTTTTCACGGCACCAACGAAGATCCACATTATTATTTGCGCGTGTTAGAAACAACCGTGCACAGCAAACAATTAAATACCGATCGCCAACGCTTGGTATTAAAACTCGGTCGCGATCTTGAACCATGGACCGAATTAGGTGGTTTAGTCGTTCACCCTGACGCTCGTGGTAAAGGAATTGGCAAATTGTTAGTTGCAGCGCGCTTATTATTAATTGCCATGCATCGCCAACGTTTTTGTCAACGAGTCATGGCTGAATTATTACCGCCACGGCGCCCAGATGGGGGTAATGCTTTTTGGGATTCTGTCGGTGGTCCGCTCACCGGGTTGCCTTATTACCGCGCCGATTTGCTGTGTCGCTCGGATAAAGAATTTATTGAAGCTTTTTTTCCTCACGAAGAAATCGTCGGCGATTTATTGCCTCCTGAAGCGCGCGCGCTCATCGGCGTAGAGGGCCCGGCCACCACGCCGGTACGTAAATTATTACAACGTGCTGGATTTCGCTTTCTCGGCACGGTCGATCCTTTTGATGCCGGACCCCACGATGGAGCTGCCGTCGCTGAAATTGCACCCATCCAACAAAGTCGACGACTCGTACGACTTGATCTACCACCCATTAATGCCACTACGCCTTATCTGTTAGGGAATCCAAACACGCACGAGTTTATGTTAGACGAAATCGACATTGCACATGATGGACTTCGCCTCAATCATTACCATGCGGCTCGATTGCACCTTGCAGCTGGGCAAAGCTGTTGGGCTATGCCCATGCAGTGGTGATGATTAATTTCCTCACCGACATTTCTCTCAAACCGTTTAACCCCAGAGATCACGACCCGACGGACACTTTATGAACGACACCAAAGCTCTCATTGAGCGTTATTATGATTCCTTTAATCGCTCTGATATGAAAACATTCATGGCCACTTTGCACGACAACATTGTGCATTTTGCGAATCAATCAGAACGCGTCGATGGTAAACAAAAGTTTGGCAATTTTATGGAACATATGAATTTTTGTTACCGTGAACGCATCACCGACTTAATCGTCTTTTCCACTGACGACGGCAAACGCGCGGCGGCTGAATACACGGTTAATGGTATGTACCTAAACACCGATCAAGGTCTGCCCCCAGCGCGTGGACAAACCTACCGCGTCACTGGCGGCGCTTTCTTTGCCATCAAAGACGGCCTCATCAGTCGCGTGAATAATTATTACAATTTGCAGGAATGGCTGCGGCAGGTGACTTGAGTGTACGGAAGTCCGGAAGTCTTGTGATGCCGACGGTCACTAAAAATTCATACCAACACCGATAAGTAAGATCGGGCCGGACTTCCGGACCACCGGACTTCCGGACTCAAAAGATTGTCTGACTCTCCTCGTTTATTAGGCTGCCTCCATGTCGACCTTGCTTGATTTACCGCTCATTCACGTTCGTGGAACCCCAGCCGATTTAGGTCGTGGGCAAGGTGAACAATTAAAACCCGTAATTGCTGAATTTGTCGCGCAACGTTTACGCGCGGCAAAAGTTTATTTATTTGAACGTGGCATTCGTGACCAAGCGACCTTTCTCAATCTTGGCCGACAATGTTTAGATGCACTTAAATCCTGGGATTTTGACGGTTGGGTAGAACATATGGCTTTGGCAGAAGCAGCCGGAGTCGACGCGGTTGATTTATATACCACGGGAAACATGACGGATATTCGCGATATCTTAGTGTTGGGTGCGATGAGCGCAGATGCAGAGGGTTGCACCACAGCTCTTATCCCAGGTTCGCAAACCACGACTGGTGCGGTGATCGCGGCGCAGACCTGGGATTTAAATCCTACCGATTTAGATTTTGTCGTCGCTGTTTATCGCCAAC
>SYDV01000327.1 GCA_005801395.1 Planctomycetia bacterium
AGTTCATAGCCCACCTTATAAACCGCACGATGTTGTTCGGCTGTTGGACCAGGCAAGGAACGTGTGTATGGCCCAGGACCGGGCAAAGCATATCGCGATCCATTCGAGCTGCGGGCTCGCCCCTTTACGGTACTGTCATTTCCGTCTGCGGCACGGATCCACAAGTTAGTTTTAGTGAAAGCCTCCGCCACTTGGGTCCAGGCAATTCCTCCTGGCGAACCTTTAGGCTTATCCTCCATTGCACTCCCATAATATCCGAAAAATGCATTCGCAGGCTGATATTCCATCGCTCCCCAAAAGCCCATGGTATCGAGGACAAGTTTGATCTGGGTTGACTGCCAAGTCCACGGTGCCTTGGCAGAATCCATATTGGAATAATAAAATGACGTCCCCCATAAATGTTTCTGATTATTTTCCTCGAAATAATTAACTCTAGTCCAGGTGCGCGGATTTGCAGCGGCCCGTGCCGACGGATGCTGATTCCAGGCACCATGACCAAATGACTCATCAAATTTTAAATTCATATCGGCAGAAGGAAGCGGGGTAAAAGACATGCCCCCATTTGCAGCATGGTCTTTACGCAATGCTTGTTCAGCATCACGATTTTGAAAAAGCGCATCAGGATTATCCGAGCGAGACCATAAGTCGACTTCATCGAGCGCTTCAATAAACCCAACTCGCAACAATTCATTTTCTACGGCAATCCGATTTGACTTAGTTACGGTATTCGCAGCAACTCGCACTGACTGCATGGTGATATAGATCACCAACATTCCCATCGCAATCGCAATCATTAATTCCAGGAGTGTAAATCCATTTTTATGCATGATCGCTCCTTATTTCAACGTTGTGGGTAGACGGGAATCATAAAATAAAAAACGAGAAACGAAGTTTGCTCGCTGACGAACAGATTTTGGCACCGTTCCGCGATCCAATTTATAATTTCGATTTCGATCCGCTCCGTAGAGACCCGACAGTCGTTCTCGTGTTGACATATCAGCAGAATCACCCCAACTCTTTATCATATAATTCTTCGTCGATGAACCCGTAATAAATGAAGTCATATCTTCCAGAAAAAGAAATTCGCGTTCTGGGTTACGCCAATGTAAACCATCTACTGGATTGGGATTCAACGAAAGACGAACATCATATCCTTGCGTGAGAGTGTTAGCATTTAGTCCACGCAGAGGTGAACGACTAGCATCTAAAGGCGCACTCGGTGCCGTTTCGGCATCAACGTAGCTTTGCCAATCGACCGCCCAAAAGACTAATTGCCGACAGCGTTCAGCCGCCTCAAATGGTTGTGTCAATGAGAAATTTTGGGCGTTACCCCATAATGGATGCGCAGCACCTACCCGCGGATCTGCTCCTTCAAAAGGAGACGTCGTCTTAGAAAATCCTGACGGATTTAGTTTCCCTGGGAACATTGCAGGCAATCCAATATTGGTAATCGTTTGTGCGCTGATGGGCCGCCACATGGCCGCACTCACTCCCGGAGTCGGAGTCGTCCCTCTTATGTTCCCTGTCAATGGTGGAGAAAATAAATCCCATTCCATCAACGGATTATCCATCATAATTGATCGAGTCACGTTGCGAGGCGCACCCCAGTCGTAAGGGAAATAAGCCGCGTAACGATTCACGAAATATAAACTTCGCTCCTGATAATAACGTAATCGTTCTTTAGTGATAGGTATATTAAGGGGTTTAAAATTAGTGAAATTGGTCAGCGATTCGCCATTGCGTTGTTGCTCATACGTACCCATAGCAAACGCTAAATAGCGCAAAGCGAGCACGTGTCGCACGACCTTATTTCGATTATCTTCCTCAATTGATGTAACGGTAGATCCCGATTCGGCGGCACGGCACCAACCATCAAAGGCAAGATCATATTTTTTACCTAGCGCGGTGAAATCCGCGGGCGAAGTAGATACTTCAATGTACTCGCTATATTCGCTTCCCAATTTATTCTTGCAGTATTTCAAGGAGGCCAATACCAACGCTTCGCGCACGGCGCTGATTTTAGTCTGACGATCAGCTGGCGTAGGCTCTGCCTGATTGTTGTTATAAGGAGCGACTTTCGGCAATAATTTTCTCGCTTCTGTTTCATAGGCAACGGTTGCTAGAAATATATCTTTCACATCATCATCACGTTCACTAGGTATGACTGGAATGATTCCTTTTATATTCCAACCTTCTAAACAAACCGCGTTAAATTGACGATCATGAAAGGTGAAATTACCTGATCCCGGTGGATTTTCTAGGCGGTCATAATTTGGAAAAACATTATCAACCGAAAAATCTTTCTCCGCCTGAAATTTCGCTGCTTTGTTAAAGCTGGAGAAAGTCGGAGGAGATGGATAAAAATCCCGATATGGCCAAGCTTTATAGGGAAAGACCTGCATTGCATTATTTTGCGGTGCACCAGCCACCGCAAATACCAATTTGTGTGTTTCGTTCGCTGGCTGCGCACCTTGCAGGTATTGCAGATCAACTTCGATCCCAGGAATCACCCGAGGATCGGCATAATATAAATAACCGCCCTGGGCCAAAACTTCAGCGATTTCATTGTTCTCTGAATCTAAACGTCGTGCTATATCCATTGGCACTGGCATGACCCCTGAGTCATAACGAGCCATACGATTTTCCATGTCCCAGCGCGTGCTCGTATAACAAAATGGACGAGCTTCCCAAGGTAGTGGCGTTTCAAAGTCTGCGACACGTTCGTGATTGGGCTTACTGGAAAAATATTCCACTAATTCCAATGCCTTTACCGATGCCAGCAGTTGATAACGTGCCTGTGACTGCATCTTAATCCCAGTAGGAAACAGCATCAGCACGCTAACGACCGCAAAGGCCACGATCGCGAGCGAGATGGAGACTTCGAACAGCGTGAAGCCACCCTTGGTTACCGTGTTCAGCGAATTGCTCCTACCTGAAGCGCGTACAAAAGTCTTTTGCTGAAGGTACGATTTCTTGAGCGTAGTAAAATTTTGATTTATCGTTTTCTGATATTCAGCCGAAAATAAGCTCTTTTGACCATTAGACCGCATGGCTGGATCCTCCATTGTATTTTTTCGGCATCGATAGTGATTTCATACAAATAAATCCTATTTTTATTCTAGGTTAGTATTAACTTAACTTATTGACGACGGTACTAAGTCCAATCTGGACACTGATTTTGGAAACCTGTGTATAGCACTCGATTCACCTCTCTTATTGTGGGTGAAATATATCTAAATCCGTTTTAAACGTAACAGATTATATGACAGACTATCCCGTTCGCTTCATAAACGGACTGCTATTCTAGCGTTTTGCTTCTTAGCCGGCCCCTAAGGGCCACAATTCCATCGCGATGTACGCGGATAGTGAACTGCCCTCAGCTTATCTCCCTGCTGTCCATCTTGGTACCTCAGGAAGCATTTTTGTATGACCTTCAGCGGTGTTTTTTCGGGTAAGATGAATGGTTTCGTCAATGACGTTCACTTCAGTCAACGATGTGGCTTTATATACAGGTCATGACTGGCGTTATTTAATTAATGATCGCGACGACTAATCATCGTATTCAACATTGCCCGATCTGATCCAGCCGCGTTTATGCTTCCTGAATGCCTATGCTAATATCCTAATGTTCTTTGTTCTGCGACCTGATGGCTTACCCAATGATATTAAGCTAAGGCATTATTCACATGGAGAACCGGAGGACCTGAGGAATCCTAAAGAAAGATAGGAATTCAGAGCTGAAAAGAGCGGCTATTTATGCGTAATTTGTAAATAACTAACCAAGACATTTCTTCCCCTCCGGTTCTCCGGTCCTCCATGTTAATGCCTTTTATGTGGTCTGTTCCTTAGTTTAATTGCATTAGACTTAGCCTGGAAATTACCAATAAATCATAAATAAACCACCAAACCATATGGTATTTGGTGGTTTAAATAAATTACTCATTTCGAAAGACAGTCTATTCGTCGCACTGCACAATTCGACGATGTTGCGATTACTACATTTTTATTGCGGTGGTGGTTGAAGCGCCACTTTATCGAGCGTCAGTGCGTCTGCAGCGGGAGCAGGAATGGTAACCTTGCCCGTCGCGGCCCATTCAGTGCCGCGCAATAAAGTGATCTGAAAACCGAGGCTGGCCATTGCTGCGGCGCTGTGACCTAGCGTGGTGTGAAAAACGCGACCTTTGCCGTAATCGATGACCATTAACATCGGTTCATGTTCATTGGTCCCCTTGGATTCTAAGGTTGAAAAGGCACTAGCTAAAATGGTCATATTCGTCGCTGGTCCGCGCATTTTTGCGTATAATTCATCAGCGGCGTGTTTCCATTTTATTGGTAATCCAGCCATAATAGGATGGTCCGCAACTCGTGTTTCGACGACAAATTCATGTTGCACGCCATGCGTCCCACCGCCACCTGGGGTTTCATCACGTATCCAGGCGCCATCACGTAAACGCATCATCGGACCACTCTTTTCATTGCGGCCACCCCAACCACCAACACCAATCATTTCGTTATAAGCTGGCCAATCGGAAAATGAATTATCAGCGGCATGCACAACGACAAAACCGCCGCCATTTTTTACATAGCCTTCAAATGCGGTTTTAGCCGGCACTGGCCACGCATCACCATTATAATTTGACACCACCACATCGTAATCGGTGAAGGTTGGATTCCAAGATTTCCAAGCGTCCGCAGCGGCTGCTTCAATAGCCACTTTTTCTTCTTCATATTTCTTCTTTGCTAAATCAAATGCCGCTTTTTGCGTTGGATTCGCATCTTTCGCTGGTGCCTTCGGTGGACGTGGTGAACCTGGAGGTGTAGTGGATACGGTAACCTTAAAACGACCACTATTATTATAAATCCATGTCATAACCGGCGTGGTCGCCTGCCAGGCATGATTATTTTGCCCATCAATGAGCAACACATTTAACGGTTCCGCGGCAAACAGGGCGGTGTGGCTAAGAGTGATCGTACACACACTCATGAAAAAACGTTGTAGGTCCATGCATCCTCCAAGGATTAATTGAGATTAAGCGAAATCGGCTGAAAACGATTGAACACGGAAAATAACACGAGTTCCGGCATCTGCTTCAAAAATGTCGTCAGGCGAGAAGGGGCACGCCTTAAAGCGATACGAAACACCTATTTTTCTACCTTTTTACCCATGCGACTGGGGGCAGTTCCATTAGCGCGCTTCCACGCCCGAGCAAACGTGTCGGCGCTCGGGAAGCCGCAGCGTTCCGCGACCGTGGCTACGGGCATGCCGTTGGCCAAAAGTCCGCTCGCCAACCACAACCGCGCGGTCGCAATGGCTTCTTTCGGCGGCACGCCATAACCATCGGTAAAGATGCGATAAGCCTGAGCGCGCGATAATCCACTGGCGCGAATTAAATCCTCAACCCGGACACGACGATGCAAATTCGACCACAAACGAGCAATCATTTTCTGTAAGGCCGGATTCGCAAACGGCAAATCGTCAACGGACTCACTTAATATTTGTTGTACTAATTCACTAAAGCGCAAACGACAGGTTGCATCGTCGGCGGCTTGGAGCGTTGCATCAAGTAATTGCCGACTGGGTTCACTCGGTAAACGTCCACGCCATTCGCGGTCATAATCACCAATTAAAACATCGCTACATGCTGGCAAAAATCCCTGCCCAAACCAAATACTTCCACGACGTAATGGTTCATGACGATGCCAGACACCTGCTGCAATAATAAGCGCCTGTCCTGGATTTAAGTCAATCGACCGACTCGGTGAAACTATACGTACAACGCCCTCTAAACACGCCACGGAGGTTGGGGTCGC
>SYDV01000328.1 GCA_005801395.1 Planctomycetia bacterium
AGATCAGCAGTTTTTTGCGCTAAGTCTGGTAATACAGGCGCTAAATAAATGCACAGCTGACGGAATAAATTCAGCGAGACCGTGCACGCGGCAGTCAATTCGCCGAGGTGAGCAGGATCTTTTTTCAGCGCCCATGGTGCACGCGCTTCGACATATTCATTTGCGCGATCGGCCAAGGCCATAATGCGGCGCATAGCGGCGCTATAATCACCTGATGCGTAGGCGGCGGCGATGGCCTCGGATTCCGCGGCAGCAGCGGTAAATAATCCACCATCATCGGGATAAGTTGCGGCGAGCACTGGTACAAACTTTGCCGTTCGACTGGCTAAATTCACGACCTTACCAACAATATCGCTATTTACCTTGTCGACAAATTCAGCCAAGTTGAGATCAATGTCTTCGACTTTGCCATTTAATTTGCTGGCGAAGTAATATCGCAAATAAGATGGATCCAATCCCGCGTCGAGGTACGCACGCGCGCGAATAAACGTCCCTTTCGATTTGGACATTTTCTCACCGTTCACGGTTAAAAATCCGTGAATGTGTACTTGGGTCGGCAATTGATAACCAGCGGTCTTTAACATGGCCGGCCAGAATAACGTGTGAAAATAGGTAATATCTTTACCAATGAAGTGATGAATTTCACCCGCGCCAAAGTTTTTATCCGTAGCTTTAGGCCACCATTGATTGGCGTTTTGCTGCGTGGCTGCACACCAATCGGTGAGACTCGATAAATAACCAACCGGTGCATCAACCCACACGTAAAAGAAATTGCCAGGTGCATCAGGAATTTCGAAACCGAAATAAGGTGCCGGACGACTTACATCCCAATCACGTAAGGTGTCATTTAAAAAGGCACCATGCAACCAATTCGCAATTTCATTTTGCAAAGTGTTGTCGCTACGGGTCCAGGTTTTTAAAAAGTCGCGAAATGGTTCCAGGCGGACAAAGTAATGTTTCGCCGAGCGTAGTTCTGGCTTGGCTCCCGACAACGTGCTGACGGGGTTAATTAAATCCGAGGGGCTAAACGTCGCGGCACATTTTTCGCATGAATCGCCATATTGATCCGGCGACTTACATTTAGGACAGGTGCCTTTAACAAAGCGGTCGGCTAAAAATGAACCAGCTTTGGGATCATACAATTGTGTGACATCACGCTCTGCTACGATGCTTTCACCGGCATCATCACGCGCTTGGCGCAGCGCGGACCAAAATTCACCGACCAATTGTTTATTGGAAGGCGCATCCGTTGAACCGTAATGGGAAAATTGCACGGCGAAGTCGGCGAAATCCTTTTGGTGCGCCTGACTCATTTCTGCCATGATCTGCTGTTCGCTGCGACCTTCTTGTCGCGCACGGATCATGGTTGCTGTGCCGTGGGTGTCGTCGGCGCAAATATAAGCGACCTGATTGCACTGTAGTCGCTGAAAGCGAACCCAAATATCAGCCTGAATATATTCGACCAAATGTCCTAAGTGGATGTGGCCATTGACGTACGGAAGAGCAGCGGTGACGAGCATCTGACGCGACATGGAAGACTCCGGGCGGGCATCGTGGAGGGCGAAACGGGGGGGCAAGGTGGGATACGGCATTTGAGCGGTGACTGGCACGCCTTGTGCCTAGGAACAGGAGCATCCGCTGATGTCGGCGGTTGTTGTTGAGAAACGCAACGGAGCTGTTGTGCCAGAAAGTTCAAGCGGCGGCGAAAAGACAGAACAGCCAACGCCAAAAAAGATCGAAGATTCTCGCAACGAAGGCCAAGTTAGCTTTTCGACCGATGTAAACGTCGCGATGTTAATGCTGTTGGGCTTTTGCACCTTGGCGGTTATGGCTCCGTCCTGTTGGCGTGCGATGGAATCCATGATGCGGCAAGCCCTTGGCCCAGCCCTGACCTTGGAATTAGATGATCGCGAAACGATGTTGTTTTTTAGTGAGCAAGTGTTGATGAACGCCGGTTGGTTTCTGCCGATTCTTATGGTTATGTTTTTAAGTGGTATCGCTTTGTCAGTCGCACAAATCGGATTTCATGTCACGCTAAAACCACTCGAACCAAAACTTAATCGCATTAGCCCCATCACCGGTTTCAAGCGTATGTTTGGCTTACGCGGACTGATGCGCTTTGTTTTTAATTTCCTCAAACTGTCGTTGGTGGTGACCTTAGCGTGGTATTTATTAGCTCAGGACATTCCTCATATGGCGATAACGAAAGTTGATCTGACGCAGCGTGTTGCGACTGAATCATGGACTATTTTTATTATGGTTATCAAATTGGTATCGGTGTTGTTGATCATCGCAGTTGGGGATTATTTGTACCAGCGTTTTCAGCACACCAAAGATTTGATGATGACTAAACAAGAAGTGAAAGAAGAAATAAAACAATCTGAAGGCGACCCACTCATAAAAAGTAAAATACGTCAAATTCAACGGCAAATGGCCCAGCGCCGCATGATGCAAGAAGTACCAAAAGCTGACGTGGTCATTACCAATCCAACTCACGTCGCAGTCGCGCTGAAATACGATAAGGATAAAATGTCCGCACCGATTGTCGTAGCCAAAGGCTATGACGAAGTTGCGCAACGCATTAAAGAAATAGCCAAGAAACACGGAATCGTCCAAGTCGAAAACATCACGTTGGCCCGCGCGTTAGCCAAAGAAGTCGAGATCGGAAGAGCCGTGCCAGTGAAATGGTATCAATCAGTCGCCGAAATTTTGAGTATGGTCTACAAACTGAAAAAATCGGCGGCGTAAGTGGCAAATCGGCCATCAGAGATTATTTTTTTGGCGGCTTGCTGACCTCTGGAATTCCTTGTGTGCCAATGCGTTCTTTGCTCAGGGCAATGTCATCAATCCATGAAACGAACCCTGGGTTCGCTGGCTGGTAATTATTCCACCCAAAGGACATACTCTCAAAAACCGCAGGAATTTCTGACTTCTCAAATTTTCCAGCGCCGTTGCTGAATGAGGCTTTGGGGATTTCTTCGCCGTTGATGAAGAGGGTGTAGGTTTGGGTGTCGTAATCGACGAACCATTCGGCGAGCGTCCATTGGTCGCTGTATTGATAATCTTGTTTGCTGCCGATGGCAAATTCTGGCCGACTCTTGGGCTGGACATTATAAATGTAGTTGGTTTTTCCGCTCGCGAATAAAATGGTATCGAGCACGCGCACTTCGATAGGATCTTTATGGAGTGGGCTTTGCGCTTTGGCTGAAACTAGGGTGGAATGAATGACGCGAATTTTCGGATCGTCTTTATTTACCTGCGCATGAGGTAATTGAACTTTGAAATATAAGCGGCCCCAATGGCTGCTGCCGAGCGCGGCGATGGCTGGTCCAGCCATGGTGATGCGACGAGCACCGTTGGTGGCAGCATCCATACGTAGGGCACGTTGACCGCTGTGGGCGATATCGCTAACCACGCCGACGGCGCCATTTTTGGTATAGCCAGTTGGAATTTGACCGTCCTTGGTCGATTCAAAATCTTCCATTAACAGCAGTGGCGCAGGTTTGTCGGTCTTTTTGTCTGCCGCTGACAGGCCCGGCGTGGCACAGAGTGGGAAAAAACAGAGTAAGACAGGGATCAAACGCATAGTCTGTGAGGTCCTTAAAAGTGAAGGTGGTTATTCCCAGGAAATGGTGACGATATCCGGGCCAGGGATGATATTGCAGTGAATAACGCTGCCTTTTACGCTGGCAGAGATAGTTTTATTTTTCTCGCTTTTTGCGGTGACTGATGTGGCACCTTCGCAATGAAGAACAATGGTCAGCGGCACTTGATAGAGGGTCACATCAAGTTCATGAGTCAGCGTCAGCGATATCGTCTTGTGGGTAGATTTAATGATTGATAATTTTGCTTGGTCGCGTTCTTTCATATAGCGACCAATCGTGCCCAGCGGAGCGACCCAGACCTGATCGGTTTTTGATGCGAGATAGGTTAGATGATCTTGAAATATTTTTCGTCCGGCGAATGGTAAATAGCCGGTATCGATTCCATGGATCATGGCCACGATAAGCGACTTTTTTGTGATCGCTTCATCAACCCAGGCATTTGCTTTGTCGCTGGTGAAATTCGGACCGCCATAAGTTTTGCGTGTACGATCAGTCCACACTACATGCGTACGTTGGACGATAGCTCGACTTGCATCCGATTCCTGATTAAAAGGATAGCAGAACGTATAACACGGCTGTCCGATTTCTTTTTCGATCAACGCTTTGGCGGCGACAATTTCTTGATCCAAAATCGCAGCTTCTTCTTGCGTATCAATTTTGGCGAAATTCGGATGGGTCATCGAATGATTGCCGATTTCGTGACCCTGTTTACTCAGCGCTCGCCATTGATCCCAAGTGCCATAAAAACCATCTTCTTTGCTGGCGGTTTTTCCTGGGTTTATGACGAAGGTCGCCTTCAACCCTAAGGCATTTAACATCGGTCCAGCGAGTCCGGCTTGTTCGCGTTGACCATCGTCAAACGTAAGCGCCATGGCTCCGGCGCGATTACCCTGCCATGGAGCAATGAAGGGCTCAACCGCGTTGATGACGCAGGTCGTAAATAAGCAGCAAACAGTCGCATTTAGGCGCGTCAAAATCACAAGATAATTCCTTGTCGTGAGCTCGTTGATCATGTACAATCTAACAACGTACGAAGAATTCCCATGTGACCAAGCGGTCGAGGCGCGCAGACAAAACCATGTTCCATACTCTTATTTGTCCAATGCCGTACAAAACCCATGTCAATTTTAACGCATCACGGTGGTGGTATATGCCAGCATCGGTGATGTGGTTGTTTCTGTTAGCGCATATGACGGTGAGTGGAGTCGATATCTCAAAAGCTCGTGCACATGCGGACTGGATGCGTGGCCATGCCGCAGA
Source organism: Planctomycetia bacterium (assembly GCA_005801395.1). Next base: position 4,866 of record SYDV01000328.1, read on the forward strand.
ATTGGTGCTTAACTTGAATGGCAAAATTCAGTGGTTGGCAGACGGTGAGCGTTGTTGGTTTGTTGAACGCGACGCAACTGGCGCAAAACGTTTTATGTTGGCGCAATCGAAAACGGGCCGGATAGAACCAGTCGTTGATCACACGGCCGTCGCAGCCGCATTGAAGATCATTCTGAAACGCGA
>SYDV01000329.1 GCA_005801395.1 Planctomycetia bacterium
TCAAATAAATCCATTTGCGAGGGACCACCAACCATATGCAAATAAATAACCCGCTTCGCTTTAGGGGTAAAATGAGGCCCAACCGCCCCATTAATGGCGGGCTTATCGCTAGCAAATAAAGGCGCAGTGCCATTACCCAGCAACGTCGCAGCGGCAGCCGTGCCTAACAAATTCATACCCCGCCCTAAGAAACGGCGACGGGTTTGCTGCAATTGGTGTTCATGTAATAATTTAGTAACTGCCATTTTGGTAGCGTGATCAGTACTCATTTGTTCAATACCTCATCGAGATTAAATAGTTGGTTGGCGAGCATCGTCAGTGCAGCAACATCAGGTGGTGGTAATTTATCCATCGGTTTTCGTTCGCCGACGGCGATCAACAATTTCGCTTCCTCTTCGTGCATGCGATAGTAAGTCAGCAAACGAGTGTAACTACCCTGGGCAACGGTATTTTCCGGCGTCGATAATGGACGCAGCAAAATTCGTTGGGCAATTTGCGCAACGCGCACGTCATCTTTCTCGTGCGCTTTAATCACATTCTCGGCCAAGATACGGGCGGCCTCAATAAATTGTGGATCATTGAGAGTCACCAACGCTTGCAGTGGCGTGTTGGTTCGTTCACGGCGCAAACATGACACTTCGCGACTCGGAGCATTGAGAATTTCCATCGACGCTGGTGGCGCCATGCGCTTCCAGAAAGAATACATACTGCGACGATACAAGGCCTCTCCCGTGTCCTGTTTGTATTTATTCGTATTGCTCTCACGCATGCCAACGACTTCCCACACGTTCACTGGTTGGTACGGCTTCACACTCGGACCGCCGACGGTTTGCGTTAGTGTGCCACTAATTGCCAAAGCATAATCGCGAATCATTTCTGCATCCATGCGGAATCGTGGTCCACGTGAGATCAGCCGATTATGTGCGTCCTTTTCAATTTTCTCTGACGTGGCAACCGCCTCTTGGCGATACGCAGCAGACATCACCATCAATTTTACCATGCGCTTCATGTCCCAATCTTTACGAAATTCGACTGCCAACCAATCGAGTAATTCTGGATGCGAAGGTAATTCACCCATAATGCCAAAATCTTCCGCTGATTTAACAATCCCGAAGCCGAACATTTCTTGCCACAAGCGATTGATAATAACGCGCGGCGTCAGACCATTATCCTGCGCCATTAACCATTGCGCTAAACCAAGACGATTTTTAGGCGCATCAGATGGCAACGGATGCAAGGCATGAAATCCCGCTGGCTCAACTTCTTCGCGACGCTTATCGTAGTCGCCGCGGAAAAGAATGTGGGCCATCGCCTTACTATCCTTCTTTTCCTCCTGAATATGCGCTACCGGGCTGCGTTCTTTAATCGCTTTTTTCTCGTTTTCTAACTGACTATAGACCTTGTTCTTTGCCGCAAAGTCCGCGTCATCGGCGATCACAATACCAAAGATTTCATTCACTTGTTTTGCGTCACGCTTATCCGCCGCCTGCGCTAATAATTTACTTGCATCAGGCGTACCGGCATAACGTTTAATTTCACCACCACTGATCACACGCTGATAGATGCGAATATCCTGGATGCCAATTTGCTTCAATAAATCTCCACTTTTTCGCCGTGCTATCATCAATGGCGCCGTGGTGCGTGTGCTACTTTTGAGTTTGTCTGAATCTGCCTTACTGGGCTTCAAGTCACCATCGACGTAGATTTTTAATCCGGACGCTTTTGCTGAACCATCATAGGTCACGGTCAGGTGTTGCCAGGTTCCACGTTTCAAGGCCTTGCCCGTCGTCGATACTTTAATGGCATCGTCTGGCCAAGTGTTGACTAGATGTGAAGCGAACTCATTACCCTCGACCCAGATATCCCAGCCACGATAACCTTGTTCATTATCCATGCGGCTGAGAACCGCACCGTTACCATCGCCCTTATCGACATTCACCCAGAGACTCAAGGTAAAGGACATATCTTTTTCAAAATCCCCGACGGAACCTGGAAGGCTCATGACATTTTTGCCACTTACTTGTAACGCTTTACCCAATGGCCCTTTGTCATCCCAGGCGATCGCCTCGGTAATGCTCGTGGCAACCTTCGCACCAGCGACCATTGCGTGAACTGCGCCATCCGCATCTGGACCCATTAATGGCAAATGCACATCTGGTTTAGGCAGCTTATCTAATTCTGCATTCCAAGCGTCGGCCGTTGCATCTTTTAACCATTTATCGAAATCTCCACGCATGGCCTTACGACGTTCATCCACTTGCTTTTTCGCAATCGTCATTTCTTCATTAATCGCTCCCCAACGTGCTTTATCCGCGTCTTTGGGCAAAACCAACACTGGTGGCGTATCGCGAATATTGCCATCTTTAGCACCTTGCGTCGTATTGCGGAAATACGCACTCATGGCATAAAAATCGCGCTGCGAAATGGGATCAAACTTATGATCGTGGCACACCGCACAGTTAGCCGTTAATCCCAAATACATCCACGAAATCGTTTCCACCCGATCCCGCGCATAACCGACGACGTTTTCTTCATCAATCGTACCACCTTCATTGGTGGTCGTGTTACAGCGCTGGAAACCCGTTGCGATCAATTGCGCCTGCGTCGGATTTGGCAATAAATCACCAGCTAATTGTTCCGTGGTGAAGGTATCAAACTTCATATTCGCATTGAGTGCATTAATGACCCAATCACGGTAGGTCCACATATCGCGGTAGTTATCAAAATGCATTCCATGCGTATCGGCGTAACGCGCTGCATCCAACCAATAACGCGCGCGGTGTTCACCATACGCCGGCATCGCCATTAACGTATCAACATAGCGTTCGTACGCATCAGCACGCTTATCAACAACAAATGCTTCCACCTGTTCTACTGACGGCGGCAAACCAATTAAATCTAGACTAACGCGTTTGGCTAAGGTCCGACGGTCTGCTTCGGCCGCAGGGGTTAACTTCGCGGCCTCAAGGCCGGCCAAAACAAACGTGTCGATGGGGTTTTTAACCCAGGCGACGTTAGCGACCTTCGGTTCAACTGGACGTTCTGGCGCCAAGAATGCCCAATGCTTTTGCCACTTCGCTCCTTGCTCTATCCATCGACGAATTAATTCTTTCTGTTCTGGCTTTAATTGATTGTGCGAATCCTTTGGCGGCATCACATCGTCTTCATCATTCGTGATGATGCGCTGCCACATCAAACTTTCTGATGGTTTACCGCGCGCGACGACGGCCACTTTGTCACGTTCAATAAAAAAATCTTCTTCACGATCGAAACGCATCTTGGCCTTACGACTTGCGGGGTCAGGGCCGTGGCAGTGAAAACAAGATTCCGCTAATATGGGACGAATATCGCGATTGAATTGTATTTCCGCATGTGCTTGCGATGCCGCAAACAGCGACGTCGACATGCCAACCAAGGCAGCAACCAGCGGTAATTTTAAGAGAAAAAATTGCGTCACAAATAACCTCCAGGAGCGTGGTAGTCGATACCGTACAAACAGCACATCGTTGATGATGACCGTAAGTTATGAATAAATCGATTGGGATTAATAAAAAATTAATCCCAATGGCCCACAGTAACGCATCTTTTTTCATTACGACCAAGTGTACATCTAATACAAAAATTTTAGCCAATCACCACACCTGCCACGATGGCCATTCGCAAATATCCCGTTGGGAACCATCCCAATGTCCCAAGCCGATACAGATCATATTTTTCAGTTGGTAACAGGGCTTCAAACTGGCCCAAATTCACAGATTTCTGCTAGCGCGCATTCTTCTTAATCCGAGAAAGCTCGTACGGCCTTACCCAACTCGTCGCCAGGCCAACCTAGGCAGATCGTGCAAAACCTTCATTTTACGGCAAAAATGTTTACTTAACCAACACGGCGTTAGTGGCCGTCCTTGCGTCAGGTGGACCTAATGACTAGCGTCCTGCACCCAATTTCGAGGAGCTAGGATGGCGACTTCACCTGTTTCACCCTCAACGGTACCCTCAGTTCGGTGGAGCAACGCCCTTTTGGACCAAGCTCGCACCGAGGGCGATCCGACTGCAGACGTTTTAGCCGAAGGCATTATTAATGATGTTCCCTTTGACCAAGCGACCGGACGATTGGGATATCAACAATTATTAGGTGTCGCTGATCTGTTGCTCTTGGCGCCTGAATTAACCTTACTGAAAGAATCTTCTGCCACCATTGCGCTGGAACGCATGCCGGCAAAGTATGTTGATTATTTCGATCCGGTTCCGGCTCCCACTTGGGTTGATGAAAAGAAATTAGCGCGCGCCGGCGAAATTTGGAATGACAATATGCTCGCGATTATTGGCGTGCTCTATGCCAGTAGTTTGCCCCTGTGTTATTTAATCGGCAAAGGTATTCCTGCACTGTACCAATCTGGGAAACTTGGTCAGCATCGTTTTATTTATCAACGTATTTACGAAACCGGCATCATGCTTGATGCAGTCATGGAGCCTGGAGGTCTGAGTGTCTTTCGTGATCTGCCAAAAACCGCCGGCCAAACGGGCACGCGCTATGTTTGGGGCCGTGGTTATGTCGCAGCAAAAAAAGTACGCATGCTCCATGCTTCCATGCGCGTGTTATTAACCAAGCCACATGTTTTACACAGTGCCATGTCGGCAAATGGTGCTGCGGCGAAATTTGCAGCAACATCTATTGGTGCCATGACCGTGGCAAATTCCACCGGCCAACCGCATGCCGGTAAACCACCGCTCGTCACCTACGATGTCGATGCTTTAGGACAGCCGATAAACCAGGAAGATTTAGCTTACACGTTATTAACCTTCGGACTTGCCATTCCGGAAGGTTTACGTTCCTGGGGTTGCCACTTGAGCGATGACGACTGCGAAGCGTTTTTACATACGTGGTTGTTAGTTGGTCACATTATGGGCATTCGCGATGATTTACTGCCAGACGATTATGCTAGTGCCAAAGAATTATTTAAGGTGATCAAAGCGCGCCAAGCCATTGGTACTGATATGGGCAAAAAACTCACCAAATCATTAGAGTTTTTCCTTGCCGAATATTTACCCAAACGCATGCGCCCTGATGTGCCAATGATGTTGATTGAAACCTTATTGCCGCCCGAAAACGTGGCGATGATCAAACCGCGTGACAGCGCCGAGCCAACCTCGGCCAATCGTTTGTTGCTTAAAATATCATTCTTTTTCGTCCGTTGGTATTACACGTTTAAAGCCATAATCGTCCGGCATGTTCCCGTCGCTGGTCATGTTCTTGGGTCGTCATTTGCCATTGCCGGAGATGCCCTCATCGACAGTTGGCGCGATGGCTATGATCGACGTCCCTTTTACATTCCGGATAATGCCACCGGCGGCTGGCGCCGCGAAGCCGGCATGAATCAGGATGTACGTCGTGCGCTACGTGAATGGCGCGTGGAATTATTTGGCACGGTATTCAAAGGACACGCTTTCCTGATCGGCGGTACCTTACTGGCTGCCTTTATTATGATCGTTGCCATGGTGTGGGCATTTTGGGATGCCGACCACCTTCTGGCGGTTACCTTAAATGGATTTGGCGCAGGAGTATTAGTTTGCGGCGGTGGATGGATCATCATCAGTTATATATTAACCTCTCGCGTCCAATCCGTAGTTGATCGCCGCCCAGGCCCTAAAGGGCCCGGGATCGACGTACCGAAAACCTAATTCAAAACGATACCTCATCCCATCGCCGATCAACGACGATGGGATTATTTACGCTCGTCCATTATTCTGCAGGCACTGCGGGACCAGCAATAATCGCGCTGGCAAAGCGTGTGGGTTCTTTGACGCCTAATTTTATTAAAGCAGACATACCGCTATCAATAAGCGGTTCGTCTTTTATTAATTGACCCAAGCGAATACGTGCGGCAGCGACATGCAACGGCATATGACGTAGTTCAAACGCATCTATGGCTTTTTTATAATAGGACGCAGCACGATCTGGCTGTTTATTAATTAAGGCAAGTCCAGCTCGCAGACTGAAAACATAAGCGTCTGCCCACGGCGTTTTCTCGCCGGCTAGTTTCCGCACATCGCGTTCAACACGAGGTAATTCCGAACTTGGTAATTCTCCATTTAATATTGCCATAATACCAGACTGTCCACGCAGGTCGGTCATAAACATGCGCTTATTTTGCAGTAAATGCTGCATCGCACTGGTAAAACGTGGCCAACATTCGTTGAGCATTTCCCATGCTCGACCGCCCTGTCCTTGATATAAAGCCGCGCGTGCAGCTGCCATGCGCGCAAATAAATGTTGCAAATGCCAATGCTCTTTTGACCAACTTGCCACGGCATCCGCACTGTCTTTTTCAGCGCGTACCGGATCTCCATCAGCCAAAGCTAACCACGGCGTTACCACCGTTCGCATCGTCACTAACGTATAGAGATCGTTAAGCTGACCGAATTCACGTTCCACTTGCCCAACCATAGTTCGTAATTCATTGAGTCGTCCACTATAACAAAGCACTGGCAATGAACACCACGCGTATACGGAACCTAATTCCCACGTAATATCATGACATTCTTCACGATACCCGCGCGCTGCTTTTTCATTGCACGATATGGCGGCTTCCCATTCACCTTTACACCAGTGGTCATAACCCGCAGCGGCCCAGCTCCACGCTGCAGCATGTTCATTGCCCAATGACGTCGCAATAGTTTGCGCAGCAGTATAATAAAATTGCGCACGCCGACGTCCGCCTGGGCCGCCTTCACTTGCATTTAAAATAGATTCCCAGGCCACTCCGCGCCCAATGCGGTAGGGATCCCCTGCTTTAAGTGCCATCAATAAATGTTTAATTTGAAATTCGGCGCCGCGCACCGTGTCCACACCACCAAGGCCATGCCCTAACGACCACAACGCATCCATTTTTAAACGATCAGCGGCTGGGATCATCGCGGGATCTTGCTGCGTAAATTTAATACCGCGCAAACGCAACCACAAACGCCGCCACAATAATGAAATTAACGCTGAACTTGAACGCTGATGCCAATGAATTCCAACTTCATGCAATACTTGCTTCGCTACGGCCAAGCCATCGTCCATATAACCACTACGCAAAAATTGTCCGGCTGAACGTTGCAACGCATCTTGGCGTCGTGCAAAACGCGGATCGGAACCCGCTTCTAAATACGCCCGAGCTGCTTCAACGCCGTAACCAGCATTGGCTAGAACATCCGCCATCTGAACTAAAAACTCAGCGCGATTCACATCGCTCGGCATCAATGGTAATAATGTCCGATACAATGCGGCGGCTCGTTCAAAGGCCAAAGATTGAGTCGCGCGTTCAGCTGCAATTACACCATATTTCCAGCTACGTTGTTGATCGCCGCTGGCAAGTAAATGCATGCTAAGCGCTTCAGCTTCTGATTCTGGTTGTTCAATTTCCAATAATGCGGTGGCCATGGCCGCATGATGACTGCGCAATCGTTCCGGCGATATTAATGCAATCGCCGTTTCAGCGACTTTATCATGATAGACACCTAATTCATCGCGGCCCTGAACATGACGCAGGCGCACTAATCGGTCAGCACCAAGTTGATGTACTGCGGCGGCTAAATTATCACCTTGCTCAATGGCACGATGTAAAATCGATAGTGAACGTGGACGTCCAGCAACTGCAGCGACTTCAATGAGATGGCGAGCAGTAGCGCTTAATCCAATTAAGCGACGAGCTAATAAATCACGCAAGGTCGGCTGATTACCCGCCAGCGGTCCCTGCATGCCGGCCATCATTAATTCGCGCATAAATAACGGATGACCGCCACTATCGCGGAACACGACATCGACTAAACCACGTAAATCACCGTCCTTGTCCTCCATACGGTTGGACAATTCTTCAATATCCTTGACTGACAGCGGTCCTAAACTGATATTTTCAGGTAAAATATTCACCTGATTAAAAATCGTTGCCACACGTTCCAACATGGTCGAACCATCATCTTCGGTGCGTCCCGACATGACCAAAAAGACCGGCGGCGCCAATGGTGGCGCCATAATTTCCACTAAGGCGGCTAGGCTATCTTCATCACCCCATTGAATGTCATCAATAAATACCACCACCCGCTGATGTTCGCACAAACGGATAAACAAATCACGTAATCCCTGAAAACCACGACGGCGCAATTCGTGCGGATCAAGCGAGCCTGACGGTGGTGCTTTTTGGACGAGTTCGGCAATACGCGGGACCATACACAATGAAGGAA
>SYDV01000330.1 GCA_005801395.1 Planctomycetia bacterium
AACCCCTTGCCATTACCCGAACGGATTCGTCCTGCGACCTTAGAAGACGTGGTTGGTCAGCCGCAATTATTGGGGCCAACGGGAATTCTTACGCGGTTGTTAGCGGCAGGGCATATGCCGAGCATATTATTATGGGGCCCGCCGGGATGTGGGAAAACCACGTTGGCGCGATTGTTGGCCGAGCGCTTGGGGTTGCGCTTTATTCCGTTTAGTGCGGTGCTGAGTGGGGTTCCCGAACTGCGTAAATTAGTTGATGAAGCGGCTAAGTATGCCGCACTTGAACAACGGACACTCTTATTCATTGATGAAATTCATCGTTTTAATAAAGCACAACAAGATGCGCTGCTGCCGCATGTGGAAGCGGGCACGGTCCTGTTAGTCGGTGCGACTACGGAAAATCCTAGTTTTTCCGTCAACCGCGCGTTGCTGTCACGTTGCCGCGTCTTTCCATTAACTGGTTTAGATGCGGCAGCGCTTGATGCGTTAATTACCCGTGCTGCTACGCACGCCGATGGCTTACCTGGATTATGTATCGCTGATAACGCTCGTGATCCGTTATTGCGCTTTTCTGCGGGTGATGGTCGGCGTTTATTAGTAATGTTAGAAGGCGCCTGGGCACTGTGCCGACCAGAACCCATTGATGCAGCGACCATCGCGCAAGTTGCAGCAAGTCCGGTGAGCGATCACGACAGTGACGGCGAACAGCATTACGATGTGGCGAGCGCGTTTATTAAAAGCATGCGCGCCAGCGATGTGCAAGCCGCGCTGTATTATCTTGCTCGCCAAGTCGAAGCGGGTGAAGATCCGCGCTTTATTGCCCGGCGTATTGTTATTTTCGCTAGTGAAGATGTTGGCTTGGCTGATCCACAAGTATTATCGACTTGCACCGCGGCCATGACGGCCGTCGAACATATTGGTTTACCCGAAGCCGTTTACCCGCTCACCCAAGCGACTATCGCTTGCGCCACAGCCCCAAAATCAAATACGACCAAAAGTTATTTCAAAGCCGCCGAAGCCGTGCGCGCCAATCCTGGAGCAACGGTGCCGTTATTTTTACGTAATGCACCAACACAATTAATGGCTGAACTAGGATATAAACAAGGCTACGTCTACGATCACGACGCACCTGATCATTATGCTGGACAACAATGTTTACCCGATGCGGTGTTGGGACAGCAATTTTATATCCCAGGTGAATTTGGTTTTGAAAAAGATATCGCTAAACGATTAGCGTGGTGGGAAGCGCGGCGGAAACCGCGCGCATGAGCTGGCCCAAAGTGACTTGGTTAAGTGGCAGTCGAAAACTTTTACGCTTCTGTTGCTGCTTTGCTCTTTTTATGCCCGTTTTATTCAGTGCTGAAACCACCACGCTGCCTGCGCTTAATCTGAACACCTTACGACTTGAACCGAGCACCTACGGCATTCTTCTTATCCTGATATCATTACCCATATTATTAGTTGGTTGGTGGTTAATTCGCTGGTTCTCGGCCTTAACCACTGCAGGTGCGTTGGGTGCCGCCGTTTTATTTACCTTGATTGATCGTACCGCCATCCATTGGGCTTGGACGGCGGCCATCTGTGTTGGTATTTTAGGTGGTTTTTTCGGTTGGTTTCTTTTTAGTCTAATTTTCACAACACAATTAATGAGCCTTGGATGGTTCGTCGGATTTCATTTATTACAGTTCGCAACACCACAGTTTCCTCATGCCGCATTAATCGCTGGAGGCATTGGTGCTGTCTTCGGCGGTCTCCTTGGCTGGCGTCTTGCCCCCATCGCCGCCATAATTCAAACGGTCATAATTGGTTTTATTGGGATCGCTGCAGGAATGCTCATTTTATGCCAACCAATAAACTTTGGCGAGTGCCTTTTACTCTCCCTGCTAGTCGGGCTTATCACCATTCCCGCTGGCGCCTGGGTGCAATGGCGCTCGCACCAGAAGCCGGATAATTCTTAATTCGCGAAACCGACATTAATTGGGATATTTCATCGTCATGGAACCATGCCGTTGTTCACGTTCGCGTAAGCCCCCCATTGCCTCGCGAGCGGAAAGCTGATCATGCGCGCCCATGCACGGGCACCTGTTGGCGATTGATAAAGAACGGCATTTGATCGACGTCCTAACGGCGATGCCGCAAGTTATGGTGGCGTTTAGTGCAGGCGTTGATTCGACTTATTTACTCGACGTAGCGCAACAGGTGTTGGGGGAGCGAGTAACGGCGGTGACCGCTGATAGTCCGAGTTTAGCGCGCAGTAGTTTAGACGAAGCGACCGCATTTTGTCGTGAGCGCGGTATTCGTCATGTGGTGGTCAATACGGATGAATTTTCTCATGAAGAATATTTGGTCAACGACGGTAATCGTTGTTATCACTGCAAATCTGCCTTAATGCGTGCGATGCAACAATTAACTCGCGCTACCGCGTCGGTACGTGGTGATGTGGCATTATTAATCGGAGCCATTGCCGATGATTTAGGTGATCATCGCCCAGGCATGGTGGCCGCACGCGAAGCAGGCGCACAGTGGCCATTAGCTGACCTTGGTTTCACCAAGGTCGATGTGCGCGAACGTTCGCGTGAGCGTGATCTCTCTACGTGGAATCGCCCAGCTGAACCGTGTTTGTCGAGTCGCGTTCCGTATGGCGAACGTGTCACTGTCGCTGGGCTACGTATGATTGAACAGGCTGAAGTCGTGTTGAAACGCCTTGGTTTTCCCGTCTGTCGTGCACGCCATCACCATATTGGTGGAGAATCGCAAAGCGCGTCACCAAAATATTTATGTCGCATTGAGGTGCCGGAGGCAGACCTGCCGCGCCTGCTGCCACTCCGCGATTCGATCATCGTTGCATTGCAGCACATAGGTTATGTGACTGTCACCATTGATCTCGCTGGATTTAAAAGCGGTGGCTTTAATGCCATGCTCAACCACGCTCCTTCCACTTTGCGGACTCCATGAACGACACCCTCAATCTCGATTTCGATCGCCATCGCCGCCAAGGTTTTCCTGAAGTGGTATTTGGTCTAGGAAAAACCGTTCCTGAAATCGTGCGAGCAGCGACGCATTTGATTGAAGCACATGGTCAAGTGTTAGTGACCCGGGCTGCGCCAGAAGCATTAGCCGCTTTAGGCGCGGCATTTCCGCACGGTGTTTGCCATCAACGTAGTCATTGTTTTA
>SYDV01000331.1 GCA_005801395.1 Planctomycetia bacterium
ATGATTTTCTCGGCATGGCAGTATTTAATACTGATGATTACCGCACCGCGAATGTGACGCTGGGTGGGCAATATCAGGCGTGGCGTATTGCGATGGACGCCAGTATGCTGACGAATCGAGGGCTTGATGGGACCACACCAAGTCGCACCGATGAGCTGACGTATAGCTTGGGTTATGCTTTGCTTGATGGTGAACGCCGTGATGAACTGTGGCGTCCGTTAGTCGTTGCGGGAATTGGCGGTCGCACGTATGGCGACCTTGGTGGTGAATCGATTCAAAATAATGTGCACGAACGGTATGGTTATCCCACGGTGACGTTGCCCTACGATCCATCATCCGGTACCGATGGATTTATGTATGTGCATAGTCGTTTAACCGCCATGCCGTCGTGGGATTATCAGTGGAATGGACCATTTGGTCGCTGGTCGGCACAAATGGAAAATGGTGGATTAGTGTCATCCGGTGGTGCGATGCAGGTCTATTCTAGTGCGCGACTGGTATCGATTGGCCGCGATAGTATGGCCTGGATGGGTGTCCGTTATCAATGGAACGGCGGAGAGTATGCTGGCGCGACGTCAACCATTGTGGCGGAAAAAGAATCTGGCTGGTGGATTGACGTTGGGCTAGCACGCACGCCAGGTATTTTAGTGCAGGCAAGTTTGAATCCCCGTCGCGAAACGGTTGCTGGGTCGATTGGCATAACGGCAGATGCGCAATTATTATCGCAAGCGGAAATTGCTCAGCCGGTGGAATTAGCCATGAAATTCTGGCCGAATGTCGGTAATTTAGGTGCGGATATTCGTTGGCAGCCAGGCTGGTTACGTCAACATTCGTTGAGTGAGCGTGATCAAGCCGTATTTGTGTATGATTTTGGAGAGGTACAGGGATACGATGATTGGGCGGGGAATACCGTCGCTTTTGATCAAATGTTGTTGGGCTGGGCGCCATCGTGGTCGTATTTCACACCAAGCTTTCCAATGACCGCTACGATTAATTCGTACGTGGCTGGCGGCCTTCGCTTAGAGCGGGTTCAAGAAAATACCGCTAATCCACGTTTCCCTGATACCGGAATTCACGTGGCTGCCGTGGCTCAGAGTGGGGTGGGGATGCGGCTTGGTTATCGTTTTGTGGAAAGCCCAGCAGCTTGGGCGAATCAATTTCGTTTAGGGGTTGGCATTGACGGCTGGTTGCCGTATCCATCAACGACGGTGTCAAATGGTGCTGATACCGGAACATTATTTCGTTCTGGTTATGCGTGGTACCTCACCCTGGGTTCGGTGGTGGAATGGTGAGCATCAGAATCATATCAGTACTTTCACGCTTGAGTGCTGATTGTTCATACCCATCTTGTTTTTCATCAAAGGAATAAACTCATGTCATTTGCTGCTGACCGTTATGACCACATGCAATACCGCCGTTGCGGTCGTTCTGGGTTGTTGTTACCCGCCGTCAGTTTAGGTGGATGGCAAGCGATCGGCAGCTATCGCGATACCGATGCGAGTTTTAATATTTTTAAAGCGGCATTTGATGCAGGAATAACGCATTTCGACTTTGCCAATAACTATGGTCGTCCAGCTGGCGCCAGCGAAGAATTATTTGGTAATATCATTGGTCAATTCCCGCGCGAAGAATTAGTGATTAGTTCGAAGGCCGGTTATCGCATGTGGCCAGGTCCTTACGGCGAATGGGGCAGTCGTAAATCGTTGATCGAATCATGCGATCAATCATTGAAACGGCTCAAAGTTGATCACCTCGATATCTTTTACTCGCATCGTCCAGATCCCAATACCCCGCTCGAAGAAACCATTGGCGCGTTGGAGCACATCGTCCGTCAGGGGAAAGCGCTCTATGCGGGTGTCAGCAATTACACCGATCCGCGCTTTAGCGAAGCCGTTGCTCTTACTAAGCAACGTGGTTGGGCACCCATCACGATTCATCAACCGCGTTATCATTTATTAGAACGTGATGTCGAACAATCCGTTTTACCAACGGCGGGTAAAGAAGGTGTCGGCGTTATTGTATTTTCACCGTTAGCTCAGGGCATTTTGACCGACCGTTATCTCAATGGAATTCCTGCCGGTTCACGCGCTGCCACCGATCCGGGAAATGGCGGTATTGGTCGCGGAGCAGTGACCGATGCCGTTATTAATAAAGTGCGAAAATTAAATGACCTCGCCAAAGAACGTGGTCAAAGTATGGCGCAAATGGCGTTAGCCTGGGTGCTGAAAGATCCACGCGTGACGTCGGTGCTTATCGGTGCGAGCTCGTCAGAACAAGTGCAACAAAACGTCGTCTGCATTAAAAACTTGACGTTTAGTCCGGCGGAACTTCAGCGCATTGATCAAATTTGCGCTGAATAATCGTTCTAATGTGGAAATGAATGAGAACGAATATGATGACGAAGAAAGAACAGTGAATCTGATTGCTTCTGACTCCAATCCTCTTCATTGGCCTGAATTTGGCCGTAGCTTATGGCGATATGAGTGCCTCCATGGTGACCAAGCGTTTGGGGTTATGGTCGGAAGTGAAAATTTAGCCATTATGGAAAATGGAGAGGTGTTTAGAGAGGTTATTGTTGGATAAAATTCGTTATTGTTTGATCCATGATCCCGATTAACACCGTTGTTGACCTTCACAACGCCCAGGTGCCCTTTGCTTTGATCGTGAAAATGGGACAGAGGAATGGCGCTAGAGTCTCACACGCGCTCAGGCTAGCGTAATTGATTCGTCAAAAAGTTGGGCCAATAGTTGTGTCTGTGGTAAATACTAAGCGGTGAGCATAACCGATGTTGATAAAGCCGCGCATGAGCGATTTCTGACCAGTTTTTTGCTGGCCCAGCCATCGTTACGCTCTTATTTGCAGTCACTCGTCGGAGAAGGGGCGGACTGTGACGATATCGTGCAGGAAGTCAGCTTGATCCTGTGGCGCGAGTTTGCGAATTACGATCCGGAGCGTCCGTTTATTGCCTGGGCAATCGGTATCGCTCGCAATCAAGTTGCGCTTTATCGTCGTCAAAGCGCTGTCCAACGTCGGCGTTTTAATCCACAAGCGGAAGCGGCGTTGAGTATCGCTTTTGTAGAACTGGAAGACGAATTTCGCGAACAGCGCTTAGTACTGAAAAATTGTCTCGAACGACTAGGGCCACAGGCGCATGAATTGCTCTGTCTGCGTTATCAACTGGGTAAGGAGTTGGCTGTTATCGCCGTTGAACGCGCTTCCAGCGTGAACGCGGTCAATAAGGCCTTGGGTAAAATTCGCCGTCTGCTGCTGGACTGTACGGGTCGCGCAGGGGCCGCGTTATGAATCAATCTCGCTTTGATCACCTGCTGGATGGGATGGTTGCTGGAATTTTAACCGAGTCCGAACAAGCGGAACTCGATCAACTGATTGTGCAGGATCCCGCTGCTGCGCGCCAAGTCGCGAGAATGTTCAATCTGGGGCGCGAACTGACCGATTGTTTACGCCCATCCTCGCAGCGACTACCAGTCGAAATGAGACATCCAAATATTAAGCGGCCAACATCGGCTACAAAGCCATCCATCCGACGACCGAGTCAGCGTTTGACTCTCGTGCCATTGCCTCGCTTTATGGCCATCATCGCTGTTCTCGCTGCGCTTGTCGTGGTGGTGGTGGTGCTGACCAATCCCCCTGAGGCGCGCGATAATTGGATTGAGGGCCAGGTTGAGATTATTCGCATTGGCCAGGATGCATCTCATCAATCGTTGTCGGCAGGTACTCAGATCCATGCCAACGGCCAAGCGACCTTGTTTTTTGCTGACGGAACACGAGTACAATGTAATCCCGGAACTCACCTCACGCTTGATCAAGGACCAGGTAAGCAGCTTCACCTCAATAACGGTGTGGTGCATGCTCGTGTGGCCAAACAGCCAAGCGAAACGCCATTTATCATCAAGACTGCGCACGCACAATTAAGCGTAGTGGGCACCAGTTTTACACTTTCGGCACAGCAGAATCAGACGGAGTTGGTCGTGGACGATGGTGCCGTACGAATGCTTGCGCCTGGGATTGATCTTATCGTTTCGCGAGGTCAGCGCCAAGTGGTAGTTCGGCCTGCAGTAACAACTCCGCTCGCCGCAATCAGGCAGGAGAAAATCATCGCGCATGATGCCGTGTGGGCGTTTCGTGATGACGGGATTCAACCAGACATTAATTGGCAACAGCCGGGATTTAATGATCACCTCTGGGGGCGTGGCGCTGCACCACTTGGGTACGACCGCGATGAAGAGCGGAAGATATTTGCCACCCATATTGGCTCTCGTAACTCATCGGTCATCACCTGTTGGTTTCGTCATGAATTTCAATGTGATAACCCAGAGGATATTCAAAATCTGATTATTCGCTTTCAGCGCGATGATGGCGCAGTGATTTACCTCAATGGCCAGGAGGTCATGCGTAGTAGTATGCCCGAAGG
>SYDV01000332.1 GCA_005801395.1 Planctomycetia bacterium
ACTGCCTTGAACCACCCCGCGTGTGCAGGCTTCACCAACGCCAGTTGCACCCCCGCGTGTCATCAACCCTGCACGACAGGCCACTAAGCAAATGATACCGCCGAAGATCAGGGTCTTTGTTAGGCCAACAAACGTATCCCATCCGCGCATAAAATTACGTGTTTGATGCCAATAGGCACCACCATCCACGCCCCATATTTCTACCACCAGAATATGAGAGGAATACATCCCAACGAGGCAAGCGAGCGCGGTGAGTAATGGTAATAATAAGACACAGGCAATAAATCGAGGAACCACTAGATAGGCAACTGGATCGGTGCCCATGACGCGCAAAGCATCTAATTGTTCCGTGACTTTCATGGTTCCGATTTCTGCGGCCATATTTGAACCAACACGACCAGCAACCATCAATGCCGTAAAAATAGGAGCAAGCTGGCTGACTAAGGCATAATTAACTAATGGCCCGGACATGATTTCAGCATTAAATTTAATTAATGTGGTGTAGCCTTGTACTCCCATCACTAATCCTACGGCCATGCCACTGACTATAACCACTGGTAAACTTAAGAAGCCGATATGGTAAAGTTGTGTGACGATGGTTTCGCGCCGCTGCGGTTGATAATACATCGCGAGCATGACGTCTTTAAACAATTGGCCTAATTCACCCACGGCTTGCAGACCGACGATTACTAATCGACCGGTCATCGCTAAAGCGCCACGTGCGGTTTTGCTTGGACGAATGTAAGTAAAGGGATTGCCGGGAATCACGCGTGGGGTTCTAAACGGCTTAGATGGGCTGTCTATGTCGGGATATAACCTGAGGTAAATTAAACCGTCCGAAGAGCGACTTGCTCCTGGGTCAATGCGTGTCTAACTATCGTCATGCCAACAGCTATGCCTGCGAAGCCGATTTTGGTCTGGTTGATCGACGACAGTGAGGCGAACCATGTGACTGCGGTCACTACGGTCGCGAGCATGCCGTGGGTGACGTTAGAACAATTTTATTCTGGTAAGGAAGCGGTCGCGGTTTTCGCGAAAATTGAGCAACAGCAAGGTTACGCCCCCGATGTGGTGTTGATGGATTATTATTTGAATGGTGAACGCGGCGACCACGTGACCCGCGCCTTGCGCGCGACCGAGCGGCGTTCGCGGCCAGTGATTGTTGGCTATTCCAGCGTTACCAGCGCCAGTCAAATCATTGTGCAAGCCGGTGCGGATGTCGTGGTGCGCAAGCACACGGATGCGCACGGCATAAACCCATCTCTGGCCACGTGGTTGCGTAGTCGAATCTGAGGCCAAAACCGCCGGTTCGGGAGTCGCTCCTTTCGTTGACAGATCCTGATGTAGCTTACCCCGCCGATGGACACCATTGCACGCACCGATGTGTTGGGTTTGACGTTCGCTCAATTTAGTGCGTACTTGCGGGATAGCGTTGGTTATTGTGATCGCTTTCATCGCGCCTTGTATCGTCAAATAATGACGACTGGCCGCAGCGAACCACGGAAGTTACCAGAATGGCAAGAAGCCGAACGTGATGTCCCTGGGATTTATGACCGGCTTTCTACTTTGATTGATAGAGATCAATTGCCGACCGTCATTAATGAATATTCGGCGCACGATCCGTTGTTGGGTACGACGCGAAAATTAGTGTTGCGATTACGGGATGGGAAAGAAATTGAATCGGTATTAATTCCCATGGGCGGTGGAACCGAGCAAGGTGGTTTTGCGACCGTCTGTGTGTCGTCCCAAGTTGGCTGTCGTATGGGTTGTCGTTTTTGTCATACCGCAACGATGGGTTTATTGCGGCATTTACAGCCCGAGGAAATTGTTGCGCAAGTAGTTGCCGTCGCCGCTTATGCCGGCGTGATTCCGCGAAATGTGGTATTTATGGGCATGGGTGAACCATTAGATAATTTAGATGCGGTTGCGCAGGCGGTAGCGGCATTAACCGATCATAATGGCCTACGCATCGCCCATCGTCATATTTCCATATCGACGGTTGGACGCGTTGATGGATTAGAGCGCATGCCGGCCTTGGGACTTAATCGGGTTAATTTAGCCGTCAGCCTAACTGCCGCCAATGATGAATTGCGTGGTAGTTTAATGCCGGTCAATCGCCTGTATAATTTAGCGACCTTGCGCGCTGCCTTGGCGGCGTTTCCACTGACTGGCGGTCGTAATATATTAATTAGTTACGTATTAATGGCGGGGGTAAATGATCGTGATGAACAAATCGATGCATTGATCAATTGGTGTGACGGCTTACCCGTGTTGGTGAATTTAATTCCGTATAATCCAATCCCGAGCAGCAACGAAGTACCGACCCCAGCCGAGCGTGTCGATGCAGTTCATCTGAAAATCAAAACCGCCGGCGTGCATGTGCGCATCCGTCGGACCAAAGGTGATGCGGTGATGGCCGCCTGCGGCCAATTAGGTGATCCTGCACAGCGTCAGCGATTAGCGCAGCTAGCCACCGATACTGTGTCGTTGTCGAAATAGTATCGCTAAAAGCTAAAATAGTTGCTCTAAGCCTAGCTCTTAGTCGAAGCGTCTATTTGTCATTTGACTCGCGAATTTTAGCCAGACAAACAACGTCGATGTTTGGCAAAGGTATCCATACTCAACACAGTAAGTTATACGAACCATTTCACGGACAGGGCTAAGCGGTCATGCCTCATGGTAAAACGACTTCGTTAGACGTTACGGCGGAGCAATTTCGCGCGTTGGTCAGCGCTTCACCCATAGGTCAGGTGATGATTGATCGCCAGGGTAACGTGTTGGTATCAAACCCTGCTGCGACTGCGATTTTTGCTTGGCAAACACACGAATCGGTAGCGGCAATAACCGATGCGACTTTTGTGTTGGCTTTTCAAACGCTGTGCGATCAAGCGTGGAATGGAGAAACGGTCGGGGGTGTTGAGCTTACCCTTTTACGCGGCGGCCAACGCTGGGTGCTAAGCGCGTCCTTAGTAGCGGTTCGAGATGATAAATCGGCGGAGGAACGTTTATTAGCATTCTTTGAAAATATTACGGCACGTAAGGCATTAGAGAAACAATTAGCGCAAGTGCAAAAATTAGATGCGATCGGAAAACTAGCTGGTGGTGTGGCACATGACTTCAATAATTTATTAACCGTCATAACGGGTCGTAGTCATCG
>SYDV01000333.1 GCA_005801395.1 Planctomycetia bacterium
ACGTGTAATCACGCATCGACACCAGTTCGAGCCCCTGCTTTGCGCCATTTAAGCGATACGCATAGAGCTTGCGCAATTTAACAAAATCGAGCAGCAAATCATCGCCCACAATACTCGCTTGGATGTCACTGGTTTTTGCACTCTCAACCTGTTTTTGATCTACCAATGATTTAAAATAAGCCAAATCAGCAATAATACCCTTGGCTTCTAACTGCTTTTTACGTGAAGCCTCATATTCTTTGAAGCCACGCTGTTCATCAGGGCTACTGTTATAAGACGTCGGAATCATGTGATCGACTTCTAAATTACGTGACGATTTCAGCGACCACGTTTTCCCGGTATATTCATAGGTGCAAATATGTTTATTGGGCGGATCAACCAACACCCAACGGTCACCACTACCAGAAGCGATCCACGGATCACTTGGCTGTAACTGAATTGCTCCACCACCTTCTTTGAGAGCGTCCATTTGTTCTTGGAAGGCTTTTTTCTGTTCGTCCTGCAAATCGGCTGGCAAAGCGGCTAAAATAGCCTGCGGTGCCGGATCAGAATTGTAAACTTGTGGAATCATGAGATCGACGCCGTAATTACGCCAACTGACCAAGCGTGGATTATTACGATCTTGACAGTCGTAGGCCAATAACGCGTGTTTTATCGGAATACAGATCAATAAAAATTGTGTCCCCATCGCACCGCGCACGACCCCGTCGTATGGCTTTTCTTCTGCCCAAAAGGCGTCTTCCGCGTCAGTGGCACGAAAACGCAGCGCCTTCAAACCGGCTGCCTGTTCTTTCGCTGTTGGTTTATCTGGGAATGCTGGCGATGCCAATAAATCGCCAATCGATGGAATCGAAACGCCAAAATGTCCCAGGCGCAATAATGAATAATAGACTTCGCCTTGTTTCGCTGCTGGACACGAAGCTAAGAAATTTAAATCCGATAAAAAGTTAGTCGAACCATAACGCGTCGTCGAGTTTCCCTCTAATGTGTACAACGTAATATTACCAGTTGCCGGTTGCACGATGGCATAAACGCCAGCGCCGCTCCCACCCGGAGAACGCATCACCAAACTATTTTCTAAAGCTGATGCCCATCCGGCAATCAACAGCAACGTGGTCAGGTATAAAGACTTCATAGCCATCTCCTTAACAAGGCGTGTGCATCCTGGTGAGAGTCACCCAACGCCACTGGCAGCAAGCGCGGATGCAAAGGATGCTGTGTGCATCAGCCTAAACGAGCCCCACCGAGCCCGCTGGTAGTGCACAATTTCGGATTTTTGAGTCTTTGTCCCAAAACAGCTGTTCATTATGCTCACTCCCTAGTGCTTCATACACTGGTGCTATTTACTTTGTAGGCGGCCGTTTTGTAACTTTTTGACAAAATACGTCACCAAAAAAAACATGACGCGCTGATTAAACATTTGTGTACTAAAATGTTTAATCAGCGCTCACCGCTTCGGATCTGGCGGCAAGACAAAATCGTGATCGGCAACACGATCCTGCACCCAGGTCACAAACGTGCGAAACGGGCATAGCATCGTTGCCAAGGTTAATTCCGAAGTCATGGCTAATGGTGGATAATGATCTTTGGATAAGGCCGCTAAACGTTCACGCGTGCTCTTATCTTTAAATGCCTCACGATAGGTTGGATGTTGGCTGGCCAACGCCACACGTGCGTAAATTTCATGAAGCTGGAGAATTTTAAGTGCCAAATGCGACAGTCGGTAAGCCTTTTGGCTGGTCGTCTGCCCCTGCATAAATGGATACATATGCGCGGTATTTTCAATCGCTTCGAGCCAATGCAAAATAGACGGATGATCATCGTGTGAAATATCAAATTCATCACGGCTTAAATATTTTAAAAAAACTTCGCGATAAAATGAAGAGCGAATCCGATCGCGAACTAATAATTGTCGTGCGGCTCTTCGTTCCGTTTCTGGTAACGCATCGAGTGGCTCTTCAATTTCCCGAGGAATACTTGGTTCACCATTGGCATCGGCCCAATTGACATCCGCGTTTTCCGCTTTGCGTAGACGACGCATCGTACGCATGCTGCGGTCAGCAAACGACGGGGTGTAAACTAAATTTTCACTCAACGTTGGCGAACCAAACACAGGCGGATTGGGATTCAGCAAGCGCCCCAACATCGACACAGGTAATTCACGAAGATCGGCTAAAGTTGGCGGCGCTCCTTGACGCTCGGAGATACTTTTGCGCACACTGCGGTAAATGCCCATGACGTGCAACTGGAGCGAAGCTACTTCGACGTTGCCTTCTTCGCGCCAAAGACACAGCTGTTCCGACAATGCCGCACGTAGCGTCATGTCCTTGTAGTGCTGATCATCCGCCAATGCTCGCAACGTGCGCTGCAATCGCTGCTTTTCGCTATCGGCTTCCAGCTCTTTCAACATCGCTTGAAGACGCGGGTTCTCTGGGTCGCCGGTAATCAAAACGTCGGATAAACCGGATTCCATCTCATCAATCAACTTACGATGCCGTTCAATCAGCAACGGGCGCCGTGCTTCGGCAA
>SYDV01000334.1 GCA_005801395.1 Planctomycetia bacterium
GCACGCGCTTATTTGCACGCAAATTGTGCGCACTGCCACGCGAAATATGGCGGCGGAAATGCTTTTTTCTTTTTACCGTATCAATTATCGCTGACTGAAACCAACAGCATCAATATAGATCCGCAACATGGCAATTTAGGCATTCCCGGTGCAAAAATTATTGCGCCTGGTGATCCACAACATTCGCTCATTTATGCACGTATGCTACATCTCGGTCCCGAACGTATGCCACGCATTGCGTCCAGTGTCCTAGATCTGGAGGGCCTCGCCTTAATCGAAGCCTGGATTTCATCATTGAGCAAATAGTTTCCCTTGTCTCCGTACTAAGACACTAAAGCCCGCTGCGTCTCGCTGCTCCCAAACGTATGGTGACCAACTCCAAACCTGCATGGGCGCAAACCTAGCATGCTTAAATCACCACATTTGATACAAAATGACCGTTGATGACATCCGATGAGCACGCACCCTTACATCATGCTTGCGTTTCCAGCGAACAGCTGACATGAATCTGACGCGAATCGACTGAAATTAAAGCGTCATACTGATGTCATCCACTCGTCACAGCTGTGACACGAAGGCGCAAAATTTTCCTACTCTCCGAGAGATTTTAATTTTGCACCTTTGTATCACAGGGTGTGGAGGCGAGAGCCCCCGCAGCAACAGCGAATAGCCCAGCCGAGTCGATACTGAACCATTGGTTCCGGATCGGCTGGGCTGTGTACCACAAGCGTTATGCTGATGGAATAACCTACAGCAATGTTTTGCTGGGTTGTGGGTTATAACTAACAGGATTCTTCGCTATGCACATGGTTTCACGCTTATTGCTACTTCTCGCACTATCAGGCAGCATTTCGTTAAGCGCAGCGCTGGCGACGGACCCCACCAACGCCCAGGCCCTACTAGATAAAGCCACGCCAATATTTCAGGATGATACCAGCGACAAGCAAAAATATATCGATGCAGCGTTATGTTTCGCTGATGCCTTGGGATTTTACGAAACGAGTGGTGATCAAGACACGGTCAGTCATTTACAGGCCACGCTGTATTGGTGTCGCCATCAAATTGACAACGAGACTCTTGCTCGTTTTCAAGCTGAACGCGCACTTGAGCCCGAAACATTAGAATCCTGGAACCGAGTAAATGCAGTTGTTGAGCGTCCTATTTCCACCGACCAAGTTCAGGCCTATGTAGCGCGAGCGGAAAAATTCGCCCAAGCCAATCCCTTACGCATGCAACTGACTGGCTATTTGTACTTTGAGATATCCCAACGTTTTCAAGGATTGCCCGAAGCGCTAATGGCTGAAAAGCGTTTCAAGGATGCCCTAGGTCGTCATAAAAATAATATTGCGAAAGCTCTCATTAGCGGACGAGAACCGTTAATTATTCCTGCTACTGCTGCTCGCCCAGTTGTGCCAATCGTCAAAGTGCCTCCACCGAGTGCTGAAGCACTCAAAGGTGCTCTCGATTCGATTCACGAATTATACAAATCACAATACACGCAAACTAAAAATCGCACGGCGCTCATTCCCACACTAATAAAACAAGCGAACGATACTGATATAGATGCGCTCAGTCGATATGCGCTTTTGCATGAAGCGCGTGAATTATCCGTCGGTGCCAAAGACATTGTTAAGATTATTCAACTATGTGAACAAATAAGTGAATTTTACGTTGACATCGATGTTATCGCAGACAAAAAGATTTATTTACGAAAACTAACTGGCCAAACCGTTATTCCTTCGTTACTCACTTTGCTGGATTCGCCCAATGATCCTAACGCAAATGCGATAGTTGGCCGCTGGTATGCCATCACGGTCGAAGAATGGTCAATAGCATTACCACACTTAGCTAATAGCTCAGATGCCTCGCTTAGCGTAATCGCCAAAGCGGAATTGGCGCCAAAAACCTTAGCGTCAGAATACCTTGCGGTAGCTGATCAATGGTATGAACTTGGCAAGCGTACAGCCACACTAAAAGAACCGCTGTGGCGACATGCTCTGACTATTTATGAAACGTTGCGCCCACAATTATCAAGTTTGCAAGCGGCTTTGACAGATAAACGCATCGCGGAAATCGTCAGCTATCTGCCACTCGGCCCTGATATCAATTATGAAAAATTATCAGCGACTCAATGGGAAAAGCTCAAAGGCACTATGATAATAATTGATGCCGCACGAGGTCATATCGATACCGGCATCGTACTGCGTGATGGACAACAAATGCGAATCGTCCCCCATCCCACAGAAACTTGGCGCATCACCAACGGTAAAGATATCACCATCGACACCACCTACAAAGGTCAATCGATGAAGAATAAATATTCCATTGGCGAATTGGTCTGCGTCGTGGGAAATGGCATGGAACAACAACCCGGTCTGATATCCGGCGTTGGTAATATCACGCTATTTCCCTCTACTCCGAAAGGTAGAGGTATCAGCGCTTCTGGTTCCATTCGCGTTAAATTACTGCCTGTTACTAAATGATAACTCGATCATATTCCTGCGGAATCATCTCAACATCGAGGGGTGATCATACATGAGTAATATCACCCCGCACCCACAAACGTTAACTACCATTATCGCTAGCGAAAAACATTTGCCCGTGGTGGCATCGCTGGCTCGCGATATTTGGCACCTCTATTATCCGTCGATCATTTCACCGGCACAAATTGATTACATGTTGAGTCAACGTTATACGGCTCAAGCCCTGAAACGCAGCCTCGATAAAAAGGGCACCTCTATTTTATTGGCCCAAATTGGGCCAATGGCCATCGGTTACGCGATGTTGACCGTCGCTGACGATTCACCGGATGAAACTTGTATTGATGCTTTTTATCTCCATCCCAATCATCATCGCCGCGGATTCGGCACCAGTTTTATGGATCAAGTCATTGATCATTTATCCGATTCACCCAGACGCATCGTCGAACTCAACGTTAATCGACTTAATATATCCGCGATAAATTTTTACTTCCGTAACGGCTTTGTGATCCGTTCAGTTGTCGATGTCAATCTTGGTCAGGGCTTTGTTGGCAATGATTACATTATGGAACGCCGATTGGATTGATCGCTGTGCAGACAAAACGCCAACACCCTCGTGATTGGCGTCGTCACTAACCGCGTTACGGTTTCAGCTATGCGCACTTATGCGGTCAAAGAAATTTTCGGCCCCACCCTCCAAGGTGAAGGCTTCCATGCCGGAATGCCCTGCGTTTTCGTTCGCCTCGCTGGCTGTAATGCCTGGGATGGTCGTCAGGAAACGCGCGCCGCTTCTGCTTGTCCTTACTGCGATACTGATTTCCGCGGCGGCCAGCTTCGTAATTGCGACCAGATCGTAAGCGAACTGCGAGCGCTAGTTCCCAGCTCCAGTACGAATCGGCTTGGCTGCGTGCTGACTGGCGGCGAACCTTTACTGCAAGCTGATGAAGAATTATTATCGGCACTCGGCGCGGCGTTTGCCTGGGTCGACATTGAAACCAACGGCACTCGTCCATGTCCTAAACGGCCTGATAATGTATTTATCAGTTGCAGTCCCAAACGTTTAAGCGACCAACCCATCGTCGTATCCCCAAATTGGTGGAAAATATTGATTCCTGATCAAGAGCATTTTCTTGCCGCAGCATTGAACAGCGACGTCCCCATTTTCGTACAGCCCACCTGCCCCGATGGTGGTCCAGTCGGCAACGCTTACCAAGCTAACCTCAATCATTGTATCGAACTATGTTATGCTCATGGCTGTCGGTTAAGTCTTCAGCAACATAAATACCTGTCTCTTCGTTAATTCTGCCTACGCTCGCCTCCGAAAAACGGCAACCAAGTGTGCACTTGCTGACAATAGTGCTGATATTCAGCGCCAAATCGCTGGGCAAGATCAGCTTCTTCAGCTGGTCGAACCCAATAATGCCACACCAAAGCTCCCAGCACGACTCCGCCCAGCACCAACCACGAACCAATTATTAATCCAATGCTCGCACCCTGAACTAAGCCCGATATGGCCATGGGATTACGCACCATGCGGTAGGGCCCTTTGATGACCAAATGTCGTGCCGTTGCCATTGGCAATGGCGTTCCAGCACCAACCCAGGCCATCGTTAAACTACTCCATAAACTCAGAATGCTTCCGCTTACCAAGCCAATTAATCCAATTAAAAAGGTTAAGTCGGTGGTCCACGATGATATAGGTAATCCACGTTCTAAGTTCCAAATCGCCCAGGGGAAAAAAACTAAAAACGCCCACCACATCAGCACGGTTTGCACCGTCGTCACGAGAACATGCCGCCAACGTGGCGCGGATCGAGCAACGCGAAAGGTAAATTTCATCCTCTCATGCTCGCGAGTTAATCATGTCGTTAACGCCTCGCTGGTTAATTATCACAACGCCGTGGGTGTACTTTCAATGGTGATGCCTTCATGAGCCAACAAACGCACCTGCGCTGCCCACATCCGGGCGAGTTGTTTCGGCGTGGTGTCATCGAATCCTAATAAATGTAATAATCCATGAAGGCAGTAGAGCGTTAGTTCTTCGCCCGCTGGACGACCACGCAGCTCGGCCAAACGACACGCGACATCAACGCACACCGCCAAATCACCAAGGTGCAACACTTTGGTTGCGGGATTTTCTGAGCCATCAGGAAAAGTCATGACGTCTGTCGTCGTTGGTTCATTGAAGTGTTGACCATGCAACAAAGCCGACTCTTTGTCACCAACCAACAAAATAGTTAGGGTAACCTGATCAAGCCGGGCTTCCTTGACCGCCAACTCAAGAACTCGCTGCAAACGCGCACGGTTATAACGCAGTCGTTTTCCAGAATTATTGATGATACACAGTTTCAAACGTGACATGGAAAAAGCCTCAGATTTTCTAAGCGTTTTTCTAGTGCCAGTTGCGGCCAGCTGCGTTCCCAATTCACCCATGAGCGCTTGCGATCCTTGGATCTGCCCCTTCAATCCCCCGCCCATGCAGATGCCAGCTCACACCTATGTCGACACACCAGAACAATTGCCTGCGGTCGGCGCATTATTGCAAAAAGCACCGTGGGTCGCGTTGGATACCGAAGGCAACTCGATGTTCGCTTACCGCGAACAAGTGTGCTTAATGCAACTCAATATTGCCGGTGAATTATTTGCCATTGATACCATTCGCATCGCCGAATTTGGTGGGCATCTGGATGCCTTGAAAGGACCACTACAAAATCCCAAGCTGCGCTGCTGGTTACATGGAGGAGAATACGATGTCTGTACGCTGAGACGCGATTACGGCATTGAAATTAATAACCTTTGGGACAGCCAACAAGCCGCGAGCCTACTCGGTTGGGAAAAGACCGGCTACGGCAGTGTCGTCGAACGTATTTGCGAAGTAAAATTGGATAAAGCCTTTACTCACTATAATTGGGGCACGCGTCCACTTGATCCAGGTGCATTATTGTATGGATTAGATGACGTCATTCATTTACCCAAAGTGTGCGAATATTTGCAGCAAGCCGTACGTGATGCAGATCTAGAAGAAGAAGTCGACATCGCCAATATAGCCGTGGCAAATACCAGGTGGAGCGGCGGTTTTGATCCCTCTGGGATGTGGAAAATAAAAGGGCTTCGCGAAATTCCTCACCATCGACTGTCGTTACTTTGTGCGCTGTATGTTTGGCGTAATGGTCTTGCCCAAGAAGCCAATCAGCCTCCTGGCCGTATGCTTAATAATGAAGTGCTTTTGGCTTTGACCCGCCAAACACCAACTAATTTTCAGCTGCTCAAACGCATGGGATTAAAAAATTGGTTCGTTTCCACGCATGGCGAAGCGCTGTTAGATACGATTAAAGAGGCGCTATCCAACCCACCAGAGGTTCCCGAACGTCCTCGCCAACGTGAAGTTTTACCAGAAGAAGAACAACGCGAAACCCGCTTAAAAGATTGGCGTCGCAGCGAAGCAGAAAATCGCAGTGTTAGTGAAGGCCGTACCGTTCCACTCCAAGTCGTTTTACCAGCGAAAGCGCTGGAATATCTCAAACAGCATGGTGGCGACAACCTCTCCGCAGTTCCGCAA
The DNA here is from genome assembly GCA_005801395.1 of Planctomycetia bacterium. Next base: position 6,040 of record SYDV01000334.1, read on the forward strand.
TTAGGCAACAAACGCATGCAACGTTACGGTGATAAATTACGCGCTCTATGCCACGTATAATGTAAACCAATCTGATCCGGCTCTCAACACGATAAATTTCGCTCGCTTAGTTTATTTTTTACGCGGAATGCGCGTCGTTTCACCAGCCACGTTCACTAAATCTTTGATCAGGTGCAGTAAACTATCCGCGTCGCCTGGGCGCTCCTTCGGATCTTTATCGAGACAGCGATCAATGGCGTCCGCAGCAGTACTGGGCAATTCCGTGCAACGACTGCGAATCGACGGAGCGATACTCGTCAAATTTGCTTTCAAGCGACCAGTACGGCTACTCGCATCAAATGGTGGCTCACCAGAAAACATAATAAATGCACAGACACCTAATGCGTACACGTCGCTCGCATAAGATGGTTGTTGGCCTTTCAGTAATTCAGGTGCGAAATAGGTCGGCGTACCGAATACGCGGTCTTTTTTCGCGCCAAATAGTTTGGCGAAAAAACCTTTTTCTTCTTGCTTGCGCGCATTGCCAAAATCAACCAAGGCAACATTGCCGGTGGGACGCAAAATCACATTTTCTAATTTTAAGTCCGCATGCACGACGCGATTATTATGCACATAGGCTACAACTTGCACTAATTCGTGATAGGCTTTAACGCGTTCCCACTGTTGATCCATGCGAATTATTTTGTGCATCGGCTGGCCGCTAAAATAATCCATGGCAAAACAGGCGCGTCCCTTAATTTCACCTTGGCGACGAGCAGCAGGCAGACTCGGATGTTTGAATTGTTGCAACAAAGCATATTCATCGTCAAAACAACTGCGATGATATTTATCCGCCTGTTTTTCACTGCGCATAACTTTAACAGCTACGGATTTACGATCCTCATTGTGTTCAGCACGATACACTTCCGCAATTCCACCTGCGCTAATTAATTCACGTAGCGTGTAGGGTCCGAAGGCGGCGTTGGTGAGTGAGGCATCAGACATAGGTGGGATTCGACTCACAGAAGCGTGGATTGGAATGATAAGCTAATGTGGCAGACAAAATTTGCATCTGGCTGCTAAGAAAAGACGTCTTTTTTCCAAAAAACATGACACCTAATGAGCTCGTTTGACCGCTTTTAGTTTATTATTTTAGTCCGCACACGACCAACCGCTACCTCATAAGCCAGCACCAGCGCATGCGCGGCGGCCCGTTGTTGTACGCGATCACGACCGCCGCGGACACGTATGGTTTTAGTTACCACGCCGTTGGCATCCGCAATCGCCACGCACACGGTACCAACTGGAATCTCTTTGCTCCCACCATCTGGACCAGCCACACCTGTGGTCGCGATAGCATAGTCAGCGGCCGCTAAGCGACGGATACCAACAGCCATCGCCGCAGCGACCGACTCGCTCACAATTCCGTGCCGTTTAATACACGCGGCGGACACTTTAAGTCGTTTGGTTTTTACCTGCTCGTGATAAGCCACCAATGATTCACGCAAAATAGCAGAAGCACCCGCAATTGCTCCAATTTGCCCAACTACCTGACCACAGGTGCAACTTTCTGCCGCCGTAATGGTTTGTTTCCGTCGACCTAATAATTTTACTAAGCTGGCAGCTGGCCCTGGTGCGGGCAATAACCACGGTTTCAACACTCGTTTGAGCGCTTGCATGCGCGCATGCACCTTCGCTGCGGTGCCAACCACACGCATGGTAATATGGCCACGTTCACTGACGGTAATTCCCACTTGAGGATTATGCTCGGTCAACAAACCGCCGATATGTTCTTGCGCGGCGGATTCACCAATGCCAGCAAACCACAGTTCTTTGATGGTCGGTGGACGTAAGCGCGGAAACCATTTGGTTAAGTAGCCTTCAAGCCGCTCCACCATGGCAAACATTTCATGCGGCACCCCTGGCATACAGGCCACCCGACAACGACCAACACGCGCCAAAATTCCTGGGGCAGTACCACGATCATTTTCTAAAATATCTGCGCCCCGTGGCATTAAGGCTTGGCGGCGATTACTTTCTGGTAAGGGGCGTGTCGGTAAATTGGCTTGATACCACGACACAATTTTATCCCACGCTGCTGGCCGCTCTTGCAAAGGGACACCCATCACAGCCGCTAAGGCATGACGCGTACGATCATCATCCGTTGGGCCAAGTCCGCCGGTCACCAGAACCAATGTCGCATCTCGACATGCTGCCGCCAAGGCTTTTTCAATATCTTCCTGGGCATCGCCCACCACCACCGAACGGTCCACATGAAAACCACGATCAGTCAGCCAACGTGCAATATAAGAAGAATTCGTGTCGATGGTACGACCCAACAACAATTCATCACCGACAGCCACGATTCGTGCGCGCATGGCGGGATAATGATGACCGGTGTCTGGTCCGAAAGAGGACAATATACCAAGATGGCCCAGGGCTCTATCACCATCTGCAATAACTACGGCCAAAGAACCACTTTCGCCCAGGCGCACTTGCACTAATCATTCATCCATGCTTTCGGCCTTATTACTGCCAGGTATGATCTGTCTATTAGTCGCTTGGTTAGCGACGCGAATTGGTATTGCCGTAGCACAGCGATTAAATTTTCTTGATCGCCCAGGAGCGGAGCAACACAAACAACAAACGCACGCCGTGCCCTATGGTGGTGGTGTGGCCATGGCAATCGCCTTAGTTTTCGGAGTGGGTGTTGCTGTGGCCATGCCCATGGAACTGGATGCCAATGTGCCCGTGCAGATCTGGTGGCCAGTTGTTGCTGGTGCTCTCGGATTATTTTTAATTGGTCTTTATGACGATCTGCGACAAATGAGTGCAAAGACGAAGTTATTTTTTCAATCCGTCATCGCCGCCATGGCGGTGTATGCGGCAGATTTAAATATCGATTCCTTACGCGACTGGCCAATACTGTCTTACGGCATCGCGTGGGCATGGTTAGTGTTGGTCAGCAATGCCTATAATTTACTCGACCACGATGATGGTCTGTGTGCCAGCATTGCGATAGTGAGCGCCATCGTCTTAGTGAGCGGAGCATTCCTTTCTGGCGACCTGAATACAGCGCGCTTTTATCTCATATTAATTGCCGCCTTGCTCGGTTTCTTTTGGTGGAATCGCCCACCAGCGCGCGTGTACATGGGCGATGCCGGCTCCCTACCGCTCGGATTTCTCATTGGTGTTGGTACTTTATCGGTCACGTTTTGGCCCAGCGGAGAAAGTGGCAGTCCGTTAGCTATTTTGTCTCCGGTATTAATTACCGCGTTACCCATGTTTGATACGGTTTCGGTGGTCATTAAACGCTTACGTAGTGGCCAACCCATCATGCGTGGTGATCGCAATCACATCAGCCATCGCTTACAACGATTAGGAATGACGCCCAAACGGCGTTTATTAACTGCCATTGCCGTACAAATCGCTTTGGCTGCAGGCGCGCTACAATTGCGTACGGAAGACCTGCTCACCGCCTTCGTCATTATTGCTCAGGCCTGCGCGATTTTTGTCGTGGTTATTCTGTTAGAAACCACACGGTCGCGAGATGCTTAATAACGGTTTGCTTGGATCGTCGTTACCTGGACGCCATCACGATATCTTTTTAGTATCACTCATAAGCTTACGCCTACTGATCTGGAGTGGTGATGCCAATGCTTGGGATAATATCGCTTGGTTATTATTCGTGGGCGTTGCATTAACTGCGCTGTTGGTTGATGCGTGGCGAGGTCATTTACGAGCATGGCGATTCGGAATTGGTGGCATGCTTGCGACCGTTTTATTGCTGATCTTATTACCCGCCGCTTTGACTTCACCATTTCCCTCGACGGGCATGAGTTTATGGGGCATGGCCGTCGTGCATTTAGGATTCGCTGCTTATGTCCTGCAAATAATAACTGGTCGCGAACGCTTAGCGTTGGGCGCAATGATGGGTGCTTTAGTGGTGGAATGCACAATCGCACTGGGGCAATGGTGGTGGGTGCTCCCTGGGATGAGCGCCGCATTAACCACTGGCGATGCCAACGTCATGGCATTGGAAAATGCCCATGGTGATTTAGCCGAGCGTCTCGCTAACGGAGGGATTTTTGGCACCTTTACCTTAGCCAATACCTTAGCCGCTTTTTTATTATTAGTTGGTATCCCCTTATTCGGTGTCGTCTGGCACGCACGTCTACACGCTCGAATTATTGCCGCCGCCATCCTCTTACTCGTCATTGTCATAGCGGTTGGAACCGCGAGCAAAGGTGCCGCTGTCGCGTTAATAATCGCCGCAACTATCGTTTGGACCTTACGCAAAACGGGACGTTGGCGATTAGTGCCACTCATTAGTATAGTGCTGTTCGGCATAATCTGCGCCGCAGTTCCGCAACTACATCAGATTGGCGCGGCGAGTGCCCACGTACGACTCGGATATTGGCAAGGAGCAACGACCTTAATCGCAGAAGCGCCGCTGCTCGGCCACGGTCTCCACAGTTTTGCCGCGCACAGTCCGCGTGCGATGCCGATAGATGCGGAGCCAACTCAGCATGTCCATAATGATGTATTGGAAGCCACGGTTGATGGTGGTTTGCTTGCGGGTTTAACCCTGGCGCTATTGCTGCTGTGGTCCGCCAGAACACGACCGCCAGTGATGTTATCTACGGAGATTAATGCTGATACGGTTGAACAAGATAAACGCTCGCTACACGCCAGTTGGCCATTATTAATTATTTTCCCATTCTTTTGTGCACTCGGCATGTTGTTTTCCAATATCGGCTGGTGGCCCGGAGGCGGTGACGATACCTGGTGGTTATGGCCCATCGTCCTAGCGGCCCTGTGCATGGGTATCACGATTCTCTTTACGCGAATGTCGTCCCCACCCCCATGGGCATTTCAAGTCGCACTTGCCGCTTTTGCCCTTCATTGCCTGGTTGATTTTAACCTACAGAGCCCACCGATTTGGGGAGCTTTTATTATTATTTCACTGCTCGCTGGTGGACGCGTGTATGCAGTAGGTGTGTGTCATATCAGTCGCAGCGTGGTAACGGTACTCGTGCTTGGCTTAATCGCCGGTTTATTTTTCAGCCTCACTTTAGACGCAGGTCGAGGCCCCATCCCCCAATCAGCCACAATGAGATCGACGGGCCAGCAACTTTATCACATCACGAATCGATGGCCTGCTCGCGTGGATATGGCCATGAATGTGACTAGCCTTTTACCACCAGGCGCTGATCGATTACCACTCTCCCAAGACCTCCATCAACGTTATTCCTGGAACGGTTCAGCGCTGGAATTTCTCGCACAAGACACCGCCGCGACTGGTGATTATGACCGTGCCCTCAACTATATGGAAAAAGCCATCACTCTGGCACCAGCAAATATTCCACGACGCAAACGATTTATAGACCTCATGACCGTCGTGGCAGAGGTTCAACCCAGTCTGAAAAATCTTTTACAGCAACGAATTTTAGTTGAAGCGAAACGGATTGAGGAATTAAAATTGATGGTTCATCCGAGGAATCGTTAATCCTTAGGACTTCCGGGAGTCCGGGAGTCCGGGAGTCCGGGAGTCCGGGAGTCCGGGAGTCCGGGAGTCCGGGAGTCC
>SYDV01000335.1 GCA_005801395.1 Planctomycetia bacterium
GGTCCCGTTGTCTCTGGCCAATTATTTCCCTTTTGTTTTATCACTATTGCCTGCGGTGCCATTAGTGGATTCCATGCACTCGTCTCAAGTGGTACCACGCCAAAGATGATCGAACGCGAAAGTCACGCGCCTATTATTGGTTATGGCGGAATGTTGATGGAAAGCTTAGTCGCCATTTTAGCGCTGATCGCTGCGTGTTCACTGCATCCTGGTATTTATTACGCGATGAATGTCGGTGCTTTTGCTAATCAAACGGGTGACCCCGCTGCCGTCACCGCCACCATTAACGGCTGGATACAAACCTTTAATTTCACCCTGACGCCAGAAATGTTAACAGACACGGCAAAAGATATTGGAGAAAATTCGGTCATCGCCCGTGCTGGTGGTGCTCCAACTTTGGCCGTAGGCATGGCTCATATTTTTAGTCAGGTATTAGGCGGTAAGGGAACCATGGCATTTTGGTATCACTTTGCCATTTTGTTCGAAGCCTTGTTCATTCTGACTACCGTAGATGCCGGCACACGTGTTGGCCGATTCTTATTGCAGGACCTTTTGGGTCAGGCCTGGAAACCGTTGGGTAACGGTAATAATATTTTTATTGTCATGGGTGTCAGCTTATTAGTCGTTGCCGGTTGGGGATATTTTGTCCTGGCCTCGGTTGCTGATCCGAATGGCGGCGTGCGTGCGTTGTTGCCGCTATTTGGTATCGCGAATCAATTATTAGCCACCGTGGCGCTGGCTCTGGGCACGGTCATTATTATTCGCATGGGAAAAGCCAAATGGATGTGGATGACCATCATCCCCTTAGTTTGGTTAGCAGTGGTTACCTTGAGCGCCGGTTGGATTAAAATCACCGATCCATCTCCAGCTATTGGCTTCCTCGCAAATGCCGACCTATTATCAGCAAAAATTGCTGCCGGCGGTCTTGATGAGGCCGAGTTAGGCAAATTAAAACACTTGCGTTTCAATCAGTTTCTCAACGCCACCCTGTGCGGGATATTCATGTTCGTCATCGTCTGTATGATCACCTTGTGCGCTCACACCTCGTGGAAACTCCTCACCGGTCGCCTGCCGCTCAAACCGGACCTCAAACCGGAAGCGCCGTGAATCATTTAGTGTCATCGTGCAAGCACGCATCAGCGCCACCCCCGCAGCGTAAACGCTGGTGGCGCACCATGATTGATTTCATGCGCCGCTGGTCCGGTGATGACGCCTACGAACGCTATGTCGCCGCGCATCAAGATCATGGCCATGTTCTAATGAATCGCCGCGAGTTTTACCGCCGTTACCTAGACAAACGCGGTAGCGGCAGCCGCTGCTGTTGACCTGGGCTTGCCGACTGGGGTATATTCCAGACGATTGCGAGCCTACCTGTGTCGAATACGAACGAACCATCCATACCGCTTGTCGCTGATGTGACAGCCTGCCCGAAATGCGGAAAACGATATCGCACCATCGGCTTGTCCCCCGGAACGCGCCTGACTTGCAAAGTCTGCACTGAAAATTTTACCCTGCAGGCGTTTAAAAAAGATACTGACCGCCATCCTCGTCGCGCACGCGAAAACGATACACAAGAAGATTTAGTGCCGCGTCCCTCAACGACGCAGGTTATGCCGCAAACCGTCGATGACGTTTTGAAATTGGCCAATCAAAACAGTAAATATACCAATTCAAAAGAAATTGGTCGCGGCGGCATGGGCGTGATTTTACGCCAGCACGACCAAGTTATTCGCCGTGAAGTCGCCATGAAAGTCATGCGCCACGACAGCGATGCTGTGCAGCGTGCACGATTCCTAGAAGAAGCGCAGGTCACCGGCCAGTTGGAACACCCTAATATCGTACCAATTCATGAAATTGGTTATGACCCCAAGGGCCGTATGTATTTCACCATGAAACTGGTGAAAGGGCAAAGTCTCGCACAATTATTGGATGACATACGCAAACGACCAGAACCCAAAAAACGTGAACATTCCTTAACTTTTTTGCTCACAACCTTTAACTCGTTATGCAATGCGGTTGCTTTTGCCCACAGTAAAAGTGTCGTGCATCGTGATTTAAAACCAGCCAACATCATGTTAGGTGATTTCGGCGAAGTGATGTTAATGGACTGGGGTTTAGCCAAAGTTGGTATTGCACGGCGCGCCGAATTAAGTGACAGCACCGTCGAAGCAACTGCGATCGATATTCCACCAGAAGTGGTCGAAGACACGATTCACAGTTTCCGCAATGATTCTGAAGCCGAACGCACCATTGAAGGCGTCATTGCCGGCACGCCTACGTACATGTCACCCGAACAAGCACGCGGTCAAGTCAGTCGCATTGATGCACGCAGCGATATTTATTCCCTTGGCGCAATCCTTTATGAATTACTCACGCTGCATCAGCCCGTTAAAGGTAAAGACGTTGAAGATATTCTGAAAAAAGTTCGAGCGGGAGTCATTAAACATCCGCTTGAATTGGATATCAAACGCAACGTGCCTTCAGAATTGGCCGCCATTGCGATGAAAGCGTTAGAAAATAAGCCCAAACATCGCTATCAATCAGTTGAAGAATTAATTGCCGACATCGACCGCTACCGCGAAGGCCGTAGTGTCAGTGCCAAAGAAGATACGCCGTGGGAATTAATTCTCAAATTAGCGAAACGTAATCGCGCTACCACTGTTACGATTGCTGGCGCTTTGTTTGTTGTTGTCATTTTAATGATAATTAGTTATTCGGTCAACGTAGCCGAACGTAAAAAAGCAGAAAATAATCTGTTGGCATTTACCGCCGAACAAGAACAACGCCGCCAAGATCAAAAACAATCTGCGCCAGCATGGGTTGAAAAAGCCTTGCGCAGCGTTGATTATAAAGATTTCACCAGTGCTATGCAGGATGTTTCGCAAGCACTCGAATTTGATGCGAAATTACCTGCCGCCTATTTATTACGAGCAAAACTCCGCATCATTGAAGGGGATTATACACAAGCTGGCGCTGATCTAGATGTGTATTTAATCAGTCAAAGTGACGATCCACACGCCAAACAATTGCGCCTATTATGCAATAACCCGCCAAACACGGAGTCGTCCCGTTTGTTCTTTGACGCCTTTATTGAACAAGGTGCCTCAGCCTTTGCCTCCGCCATGACCGCTTCTTCGGAAGGTCGCCTACGCGTCTATCGCCAACGCCTGGAACAATCTTGGCCCGGAACTGGCGCTGGGTTAACCTTAGAAAACGATGGGACTTGCTCATTAACCATCACAGATCGGCAATTGGACGATCTCACCCCGTTAGCTGGTATGCCCATCAGTCAATTGAATCTCAGTGGTTCAAAGATTATGGATATACAAATTTTAAGAGAAATGCCGCTTATCCAAGTTTATTTAACAGACACACGTATTCGTGATTTAAGTCCCATAAAGGGAAAACCAATCACCCAATTGCACTTGGTGCAATCCGAGGTGGCAGATTTATCCCCCCTGGCAGGCATGCCATTAGTTCAATTATCTATTACGAAATCACCGGTACGTGACCTCACGCCGCTGAAAGGCGCACCGATCACCAAGCTCGATCTTTCAGGCACTCAAGTCGACAATCTCTCCGTCTTGGCATCCATGAAATTAACCGAGGTCACATTAAATGATTTGCCACTCAGCGACGCGACACCCTTAAAGGGATTAAAACTGACCAGTTTATCGCTGGCACATACTAACATTTCAGACTTATTACCACTCAAAGGTATGCGACTCACCTCGCTTATTTTATCACATTCGAAAATTTTTGATACCAAGCCACTGCAAGGCATGCCATTAACCACTTTAGATTTAGACTCGACGCCCATTGCAGATCTAACTGGCATGCTTGGTTTGCCATTAAAGAAATTAAATATCAGCAACACCAAGGCGACACATTTAGCCGGACTTGCCGGCATGCCGCTTGAACAGCTAACGTTAAATAATGTTCAAATTAAAGATTTAGGCCCCCTCAAAAATATGCGGTTGACCTTACTCAAATTGAATCATGTGCCAATTTCTGACTTATCACCAATTAAAGAAATGCCTCTCACCATCTTGGAAATATCCGGCATCAACGTTCGTGATGTGACGGCGCTCGCAAACATGCCACTAGAACGTCTGATTTTACCACGCTTTGATGACATCAAAGGGCTTGCCGGCATTAAACGGATGAAGTTATTGCAAGAGATTGGCTTCGACCCCGCAGGCAATGGTGTTGCGCCAGAGGCATTCTGGAAAGCGCTGGAGGCTGCCCGGTGAACCAGGGATCGCACGCAGCACAGCATCGCGACTTTGGTGGATTTATTGGCCCGGATAACCTATTAAGTTTAGTCCGTAATACCGCGCCATATTTATTTACCTCGGTGGGACGTGCTATGGTTCCACCATGTCCCGCGCCAACCCAGTTAATTTCTCTCGTCGCACAGCCAGTTGGATGGTTACAGATATTGCGTCACGGTCGACAATTAAGCGAAAGTGAACCTGATACCCCCACTGGTCACGTTGATTATTTTGCCCTGTGTTTAGCCAGCCATATGGCCACTGTTGCCACCTTTGTTCCAACCGATGTTGATAATAAAATTCGGGATGCCTTGTGGCATCCCGATACGGATCGCGGTGCTTTAGAAATTATGGCCGAAGCAGCGCTGGCGGCGCATGCCTGGGATCAACGCCCGATCAGCACACGTTGGGTTTCGGCTCCTGGGCATCAACCCGTTGGTGGTCATGACGGCGAATGGTTAGGAGTCGCCGTCGGTGCACTTGGATGCTTTATACGCCTAAAGGACACTGCTTGGAGCGAGCGTTTATTTGCCGCCATTGATGCAGAACTCACACGCGAAGCTGCTGCATTTTCCGCGCAACGCCAATTGCCCAATGGCGAAATCGACCTGCTGCGCTTAGCGACTATTTTAACGCACAACGTTGGTGACGTGGATCAAGGTTTAAAATCCTGGCGTGAAGCCGAGCAGCATCCCTTAGCTGGACGGCTACGACGTTTAGCACATGAAAATACGACTCCCTATCATGGTATTTTTCAATTAGCCGCACACTTGTACAAACAACTCTTATCATCAGAAGGTCACCGTCACTATCCATTGCGAGATGTGCGCGCTCTACGTTCTTCACCAGATTATTTATTACCACTCGGCCCCTGTTTCGATGATTGGGGCCGCGCCATGGCTACGCATGCCGATTTTTCGCCTGCATCCCGCGCCGAATTACTAACGTCTCTTTTATCCGGTTGCCGCAAAGTCGCTGGGCAAGTTGGTTATTACCGCGCCATTGCCGGAATACAGGATGGTCTAGGTAATCTCGATGTATTAGGAAAATATTTACCCAGTGCTGCGACCAAAGCCTTAAAAGATCCTGTACTCAAACAACAAATCGCAATTAAACAAATATCATTTGAGTCAAGTCTGCGTAAACGAGCACATGTCGTATTGAATGAAATTGACCCGTCGTAACCCTGATCGGCAATACCTGTCTGTATCTGTAATAGAAGTAGGCTTAGTAAAACGATATCGATAAGTCGATTTTTACTTCATTAGAAACAGACCCAAGACCGCTAGTCCAATCACGGTCACGACGGCGCCAATAACCAATGCGGCCATCATCCAACTACCAGTTTGTTTTCTACGTAATTTCTTAATGCGTTTGCTATCATCCGGAGCAAACATTGCGGTTTCGAGTTCTCGCACGAATTCACCCGCTGATAGCGGACGATTTTCTGGCTTTTTCTCCATCGTCCAAAGAA
>SYDV01000336.1 GCA_005801395.1 Planctomycetia bacterium
GTCATGTTGGGCGACGAAGCCGCAGCGTTAGGCATGGCGCAACGGTTGCGAGCAGCCGGGCATTTTGCTCCAGCAATTCGGCCACCCACCGTACCGGCAGGCGGCTGTCGTTTACGATTGACGGTGACCTTGGCCCACACGATTTCCGATTGCCGCCGTTTAATAAAGACCATGGCGGCATTGCGGGCAGAATCCTGACGTTTGTGACACGATGGCGCACAACCTTCCCGCTGTCGGAAGAAAATAGTTTTGCGCCATCGTGAACTATTGGTTTCAGCTGGGCTGTGGTACTTTGCTCAGCGAGATGTTGAGTTTAGCGCAAGTGAACTAAGCATTACCAAATCATGCCGGTGCAATTCCTCTCTCCTAAAGAACTCGCCGCTGCCATTGGTGTCAGTGAATCTTCACTGAAGCGCTGGGTCGATGATGGGCGATTAACTGTTCAACGGACGGCTGGTGGCCATCGGCGCATTCCGATAGATGAAGCCGTACGTTTTGTTCGCGCAGAGGGATATCCCGTTCGAGACTCGGTGTGTTTCGGCGTCGCTTGTTGTGGTCAAGTGGTGGAAACCCAAGAGCTGCAAGAAGCGATTTATTCGGCATTAGTTGCGGGAAATGCGCAACAAAGTCAAAGTTTAGTTATGACCGCTTATTTATCCGGCATGACGGTTCCGGCCATTTGCGATGGTCCGTTAACCAAAGCTCTTTTCCGTATCGGCGAACTTTGGCATCATGGTGACGACGGTATTGCCATTGAACATGTGGCGTCCGGCATCGTGGTGCAAATAATTGAAAGTCTTCGGCAAAAAATTAAACGCGTAGAAAATAATGCCTTTGTTGCCATCGGTGGCGGAAGTTGTGGCCAACACAACTTACTGTCTTCCTTGATGGTGGGTATAACGCTTCAGGACGCGGGTTTCCATTCCATTAGTTTGGGTTCGAACACCCCAGATGGAGCCGTTCTGGCTGCGGCAAAACTACATAAACCATCATTAGTCTGGCGCAGCATTTCTGGCATGACTCGCCCAGAACAAGTCGCTACTGAACTATGTGAATTAGCCGAAAAATTAGGCCCAATTCCACTGGTGGTTGGCGGTCGTGATGTCCATAAATTACACTTCGGATGCGCTAAACATATTCATGTGATAAGTAATTTATGCGAACTCGGGGCCTTTGCCCGCGCCATGACGCTGACAAAGACCCCGACCTAATTATTCGCAATTCATATGAATCGGAAACCGAACGTTACATAACGGTCCCCGATTTACCCCGGCAGTGCCGGAGTATTTTCTAAGCGCAGAATAGCATCCGTCATATAATTCGGATCAAGAATACGAGAAACCGGCAAACAACCTTCGCACGGTAATGCCGTCACAAACAATTGTTTCTGCTGCCCAGGAGCTTGCTTGCGTTGTCCAGGTGACGGGACGCTTTCGCTGGCAATGATCGATGCTTCGGCTCTGTCACCCTGCCGGGCACTGATGCCGCGAGTCGCAAGTGCGGCAATTACGAGCGCAGTGAAATCACTGTCAGCTTCACTAGCAGGTGCCACTAAGACATCGTTACCAGTCGTCGGCAAACGTTGACGCAATTGGCGACTACGACTTGCGACGGCAATACGTACATCTTGGTCGTGCGTTACCGTGCGATCATGTTGTTGGAGTTCAATCAAGCCCAGTAGCGCCGGTGCCAACACAACGGCAACTTCATCAGCCGGACGCAGCTCAATACAGGCTCGTTGCACGCACTCTAAGACTTGTCCGCCGTGTAACTGATTGAGGCCGCTGACGACCAAGTCGCGTAAGTTTTCCGCCATACGTCCAGGACGTGTTGGTAACGACTTGGTATGGGATAAATCGTGCTGCTTCGTGGATACGCGCTTTGCCTCTTCTGGCCAATGCGGGAATCCATCAACGATCAATTTGCCAATGGGCATACCGCCACGCACTAAGACCGCAGCGCGTTTGAGTTCTTCAATTTCGTGCGACGCGAAAGCGCGATAACCATTGTGGTGGCGCTTTGGGCTTGGCCATCCGTAGCGCTCTTCCCACACGCGAATGACGCTCGGTGTCAGACCAGCTGCTTCGGCAGCATCGTGGATACTGAATTGATTGGTGAGTGGCATGATCGCCTCCAGACTTCGACTGAGTTGAACGATATGAACGTTTATATAGACGATGACCGAATTGCAACCTTACAGGCTTTTCAGGGAATGTTCTGAATTCGCGGGCTGTTCCGGATTACATGCATGAACGATTTGACCGAAGCCAATAAATCGTATGCAAGTGCTTACATAACAGGCGGTTCCACAGGAAAGATTTCCCGCCTAACGAGACGCTGTGCTCTTATGGTCATGGTAGACGTAGCAGCATGAAAAATCTAACTGACCGATTTAATGGCCCATAAACGACAACGCCGCCGGTCGCCGACGACCAACGGCGGGTTCTGTTCGCGTCCTCGTGTTTTTAAGAACGAGAAGCCTATTGAGGGCGTGATACCGATTACCAAAATAGTAGCAAAATAGCAGTCGAATTAGTGGCCACCGGCAAAGACCTTACCCATTTCTTTCGGATCGACGTTGCCAAAACCACCTGCAGCATCAACCACGGAACCTTTAAGCGCCTGTCCACCAACCGTACCACAAAGTGTGCACACGTCGGCGGTGTCGCGGGTTTCGAATACTTTTAATCCAACCGCTTTTGCACCTGCAACGCCGGCATCTAATTGACTCATTAAGGCCGAGCGAGTCCAGGCAATACTGACACCGATATAATGACCATTGCGGCGATCGCCCACTTCATTTTGGCCTTGTACGACGATAGGAATCAGCGCTTGTTTCGTCGCTGGGTAAAGGCCGGAGCCCTGTAAACGACCGTCGTTTGGTGATAATGGAACAACGACGTACCAAGGCACGCCACGTGGACATTGGCGTGCATGCTTGGCGGCGAGGTGGTAAACACCAAAGACATTAATACTGAAAACGCGGACATAATCTTCTGGTTTAATGCCAACAAATAATTGTGCGTGATTAATGGCGGCAAACGGGAAGACGTGGGTGAGCGCTAGGTTTTGACCTTTGAGATGATCCAGTAACGCATCCAGTTGGGCGAGGTCGCCTTGGTTGACTTGTGCCGGTAAAACCGAACCGGCTCCAGCTTCGGTCGCGAGCTGCGTGGCGGTGGCAGTAATTTTTTCTAGATCACGACTGCCGGTGATAACGACCTTGGCACCACCGCTGGCAAAATTACGGGCAATGGCATAGCCGATAGAATTCGCATCGCTCGCGCCAGTGACTAACACCACTTGTCCAGCGAATGAAACGCCGTCCTTGGCACTCGCCAATAATGCAGGAAAACGCGGGTCATCGACTAAAGCGGGGTCAATCTGTGGTTTGTAGATGCCGGGTTTATTAGTGCCGATCCAGGTGCCAAATTGTGCGCTCATGTGATAATCCTTCGACTGGTGAGTCGTGCTCGGTTCTTTGCGAGGCGGGGTAATACGGCCAGACGTAGGGGGCTGCAAGCGTTGCGCCATAGTGTCACGGGGTGTGGGGGCGGAGGCCCCGCAGCAACAGCGAACAGCCCAGCCGAGTCGATAATGAACCTTTGGTTCCGGCTGGGCTGGGCTGTGTGCCTCGATCCCATCTAACGAGTTGATCTTTGCCGTAGATAGCCGCAGCATGCCGCATGCTGCGTACTCACCTCCTTGTTTTAACCAGTTTGCTCATGTTGCCCGTTGTTGGCGAGGAATTGCCGAAAGCGCAAGGCATGGACGTAATCAAGGCAGCAAAGGCTTTAACCAATGCGCTGACACCGAATGATCCGGGTTCGGCGCGCGGGAAAGCCTGGGAAGAGGATATTGCTGCGCTGACCGATCCGCGAGTTGACGTGCACACCCAAGCGATGACGTCACTTATTCGACGTGGGCAAGTAGTGGTGCCGGATTTAATGATTTTATCTGGTGATCATGATTGGCAATTAAGACAACGGGTATCTGCGGTATTAGCCACCATTGGAGGCGATCACGCGAGTGCGACTGTTATTAAAATGTGCGATGATCCAGATGTCCGGGTTGCCGAAGTGTCGATCATGGGACTCGGACAATGTAAAGGGCCAGGCACTTTTGATCGTTTAGCTAAAGCGCTCAGTTCAGTTGATCCGAATAAGCGACAAGCGGCAGCTAAAGGCATGGGTTTACATGGTGATCCACAAGGATTGGCGCTGTTGTGTGGTTATACATTTGATCGCGATGATTTAGCCCGGCGTGATATGCGGGAAAATCTTTCGCGAGTTGCTAATCAGGCGCAGTCAGTTCCAGCTTTAATCGCCTTAATCCCGAAAAGTAGTGGCCCTCGATTATATAATTTACTTGAAGCGACTGCGGCCATTGGTGATCCCCGTTTATCGCCCGTTTTAGCACAAACCTTATCATTGCCCGATGATCAGGCGGTGGCCTTGGCCGCGCGGGTTTTGGCCGCCAATGGAGACAGTCGTGCGGTTGGTGCCTTATGCCAAGTGGCTGCGTACGGGAAAAATAGTGAAGTACGTGAATATGCCGCCAGTACGTTACGTTTATTGACAGGCTATAAAGCGGCTGCTGGTAAGGCGTGGGACCTCTATTGGCGCGATCGACAAGCGACTATCTTAGCATTGGTGCCACGTGATCAATTATTGGCGGATTTACACGATCCACAGCGAGTTGTAACTCGCGCAGAATTAGCTCAAGTGCCAGCGACCCAATTAATTTCAATTCTTGATGGCACTTTGGGTAGCGGGGCGACTTGGTGGCCGGCACTCGCTTTTGTTGCTTTATCGACTGATGATCCCACGCGTTGGACGCCGATAATTTTGGAACGCATTGACGGGGCATACGATGTTCGCGAACGCGTGCGTTTGATTGTGCTATTAGATCAATTGAACGATCCCGCAGCGAAAACTGGATTGCAGAGACTTTACACTCAACTGGCAGAACAGCCGGAGGTAAAAGCGGCCGCGCTAGGTCCAGAACGGTTGGCATTACGCATCGCCCTGGAACGTCGCGGTATTCGCGTCTATTGAGAGCCACGTTTCTGAAACCTTGCTCGGGCTTGCGAATGGCATGTTTTGCACACCCTGTGCGCCTCACGAGGTAAGCCCATGTCCGACCCGGTTTTGGTCGCTGTGCCGCCAAAAGGCGGCAGTCTAGATGACGTTTTCAAGAAACTTGTCGCGCTTAAATGGCTGCGACCAGAGTTAGTCACGGCTATTCGTCGCATCATTAAAGAAGATAAACGGCGAGTAAAACTTGAAGAAGGCCTCATCCAACTGTGGCGTCAAAGTGGCTACGCTTTGGAATCAACCATGCGCGCGGCGGATTTGTATGGCCATGATTTGGACGACGTTGAGCAGGCCATTAATCGCATGCGTCGTTACACGGACGAAGCAGGAAAAACGCAATTAGATTATACCGGCAAAAGTGGCGTCGAGCGCATGCTCAACATCTTACGTCAGGATTCCGACGCCGAGCTGAGCGAGGCGGCACTCAGCATGCATTTGCAACTGGATCTCACCCGTCCAGGTAAACCAAGTCGTATGGTGTTTAATCAATTAGAAATGGCGTTTTCACCACGGCCAAATGCCGTTGCCGTCCGTGCAATTTTATTAGGCACTGATCACGAAGTAACGCCAACATATTTGCGTAAACATAAACGCGATATTTCACTGACCTGTTATGATTCATTTCATAATACCTTGCTGGATGCTTTAGATACCCCGCAAGTGCGTAATTGGCAGGAATTAAAGTCGCACCTCATCGAAGCCAATACGGACGTTCGTATTTTGGGTTCGCTCGGTTTAGACGATTATCTTGGCCACGTGGTGATGATGGATGAAAAATCGGCCCAGCGCATTAAAGCGCTTGGCGGTAGTCGTCGTTGGGCTGATAGGAAAGATGACCCAAAATTAGAGCTTATTCGTTCGACGAGTGTCCTGATCGACCCAGCGTATGAAGAATTGTACGACTGTATTTTAGATGCCCGCGCGCATGGCATTACGTTTGAAGTCGGTCCTAAAGACATTGAAAAAGCGTGCGCTGAACAAGGTCGCATTGGTATTTATATTGTGCGTAGCGGCTCAACCGTTGCGGTAACCCCAGGGCTATGCGTGGTTGGTGATGAAATTATTACCAGTGAAACGATCGTCGCGATCAATCAAGAACGCTTGCAACACAATAAGGCCATTGGTGTGCTGATCGAAAGTTTGGCCCCGGTTTCCACTGACCATGCTCCAGCTTGGCGGAGCAAGTTGGCGGCCAAATTAGGTTCACGGTTTATTTAATTTTAGCGAAAGCACGGTAATGAGCGGCGATAAAAAAATCATTGTCCCAGGAACGGATAATCCAGGAACCCTGAGCAAGGTGTTGGAATCATTTGTATCAGAGCAACGCGTGGCAACGGTCATCGTTCGACGCGGTGAACGATTCATCATGAAAATGCGCGAAGTCCGTAAAGAATTATTAGTTGGCGAAGTGCGTTGTTTGCACTGGTCTGCGGAAATGAGCCGAAAAATTTATAAGGGTTCAGTGAAAGCCGAAGGCTTTGCCGATGAAGGACGTCGCGAAATATTATTAGCGGATGCCATTGATCGATTCGGCGCAGAAGCCCATAAATATCGTGTGTATATTCCGATAGATGAAATCGTGGCGGTCTATGAAGATATGGATGATCGTTTCGATCAAACGCCGTTTTTACCATTGCCGTAATTAAGCCGACTAACGAGTCATGCCACTGCCACCAATTCCGCCGATTATTGCTCGTCGTGAACCGGCGAAAAATAAGTTTTTTACCCATGTCGAAGAAGATTTGAGAACAGACGCGGGAACCTACAGCTATTCCTTCATTGATACGACGTGGGATGCGGTTTTGGTTGTGCCGGTACTCGCTGATGGACGATTAGTTATCGAGCGTATTTATCGCCATCCCTATCGCGCTTATGTGTACGAATTTCCTGCAGGCGGCATTGAACACGGTGAAGATCCCTGCGTGGCCGGGGCGCGCGAACTTGAAGAGGAAACGGGTTACCAAGCGAGCACCGTGCGTTTATTACAATCGTTTGAACCGGTTCCGGGATTATGTCGCATGCGATTGCATGTAGTGTTAGCAACGGACTTGAAACAAACCGGCAAACGTTCGCACGAAGCCCTAGAGCTTATTGAGGTCGTCGAAGCGGATTTGCCGCAAGCCGTAGCATGGACTAAACTACAACCGTGCAGTGGTTTTTTGCTGACGGGTGTGCTGTTGTGGGAACAGGAAATTCGGCGGCAACTGCCAGCCGTTTAATTCCAGGCTTAAGCCGGCGGACTATCTGGATTTGATTTGCCGGTAATGCCGCCAACTTTCGCCTTCGACTTTTTGCGTAGACGCATGTTGAGCATTTCGACGGCTAGTGAGAATGCCATCGCGAAGTAGATAAAGGCTTTGTTGACGTGTTGGCCAAATCCTTCAACCATCAGCATGCAGCCGATTAAAATAAGGAATGACAAGGCGAGAATTTTAATGGTTGGATGACGTTCAACAAAGTCGCCAATTTTACCGGCAAACAGAATCATGACGATAATAGAAATCACCACGGCAATAATCATAACCGCGAGTTTGGCTTGGCCATCAACCGTCAGTGCTAGCCCAGCTGATCCGGCTGCTTGAGCTGCACCAGCAACATGCGCGGCTGGGTTAACCATGCCAACGGCGGTAATGACTGAATCGAGTGAAAAGACAATATCGATAATAATAATTTGTATGATGATTGAGCTAAAGCTCGCGTAACCTCGCCCACTTGCGTGATGCTCTTCATCCAGGCCTTCTAATTTGCTATGAATTTCATGTGTTGATTTGCCGATTAAAAATAGGCCGCCCAGTATGAGGATCAAATCTTTGCCGCTGATCGAGTGGCTGAAGATGGAAAACAGGGGCGCGGTTAGACTCATCACCCAGGTAATGCTGAGCAATAAACCAATGCGCGCGAACATGGCTAACGCTAAGCCAATCAAACGTGCGCGTGGGCGTTGTTCTGGGGGCAATTTTGAGGTGAGAATTGAGAGGAAAATGATGTTGTCGATACCGAGCAC
>SYDV01000337.1 GCA_005801395.1 Planctomycetia bacterium
AACAATTGACCAAAGAAAATATTGCGACCATCACGAAATGGATCGAACAAGGAGCCACCTGGGAACAACATTGGGCTTTTGTTACACCCAAAACACCGGAGTTACCAAAGGTCAACCAAGCGCAGTGGGTAAAGCAGCCCTTAGATAATTTTGTTCTTGCGCGTCTTGCCAAAGAAAAATTAACCCCGGCGAAAGAAACTGATCGCGTCACCTACATCCGACGTGTGAGTTTAGATTTACATGGGTTACCACCAACTCCAGCAGAAGTAGATACCTTTGTCCAAGATAAACGCCCAGATGCCTATGAGCGCCTGGTTGATCGCCTGCTCGCTTCCCCTCGTTATGGCGAAATGATGGCGATGAGTTGGCTCGATGGCGCGCGTTTTGCCGACAGTCATGGTTATCAGGCCGATGCCCAGCGTTTCATGTGGCGTTGGCGTGATTGGGTCATTGATGCCTTTAATAATAACATGCCGTTTGATCAATTTACGATTGAGCAATTAGCGGGCGATTTATTGCCAAATGCCACACTCAGTCAAAAAATAGCGACTGGTTTTAATCGAAATCATCGCATCAACACCGAAGGTGGAATTATCCCAGAAGAATGGCGCATTGAAAATGTGATGGACCGCGTTGAAACGACTGGCCAGGTGTGGTTGGGACTCACGCTCGGATGTGCGCGCTGTCACGATCATAAATATGACCCCATTACGCAAAAAGAATTTTATGAATTTTTCTCATTCTTCAATACCATTGATGAAGTTATGCGTGGTGGTTCCGATGCCAATAATAAAGAGCCATTCATCAAAGCTCCAACGCCTGCCCATCTCACCAAATTAGCGGAATACGTTGTGGCGGTTGATACCGCAACCAAGCGCGTCAAAGAATTAGAAAAGAATTACCTCGTACAAGAAAAAGAATTTGAAAAGAAAGCTCCTGCGACTTTAGGCGAAGATGTCAATAATGGACTTATTGCGCGCTTCGTACTCGACACCCATGCAAAAGATAGCAAAGGCAGTTATTCTGAGGGCAGTTGGAAAGAGGGCAAAGCCTCATTCACAAACAAAGGTATGATTTTATCCGGTGCTGCCTCTTTTGACAGCAAAGCCTTTATTGAATTAGGATCTGCAGAAGACACTCAAGTCGTCGATTATAACAAACCATTTACCATTTCAGCATGGGTACAACGCGAGGGTGACGGGGTTATGACCTTGATCTCTCGTCTCACTGCGGGGAAGCAACCCCACGGTTATAAAATCGACTTACAAGATGGACGTGTTCAAGTGCGATTAATCGGAGAGAAATTAGCTGATAAAAAAGGAACCAACGAATTACAGGTCAGCAGTAAAAATACTCTTGAAAGCAAAGAATGGACTCATGTCGTCATTACCAGTGACGGCAGCGGAAAAGCCGCTGGTTTAACTATTTTTGCTAATGGAAAACAACTCAGTACTAAAATCGATCAAGATACATTAACCAGCACCATCGCTGCCAGCGTACCGCTACGTATTGGTTCGGCAGTAAAAAATAAATCCAAATTCCAACTCGCTGATTTGCGCTTTTATGAACGTGCGGTTGATGCCGCAGGCATTAGTCGTATTCGCCATCAACCCTTGTATGACATTGCACAATTGCCGGAGAATAAACGCACCGCAGAGCAGATAAAAGAATTTCGCGCGTATTTGCGCCGCACTTTTGATCCTGCCTTAGGCGAGGCTGATGATAAGCTCATAACGGCAACCGAAGAACACAAAACTTATGATGATAATTTACCAACGGTCATGATCATGCATGAGATGGAAAAGCCGCGCGTCACCAATATTTTACAACGCGGTCTTTATGACCATCCAGGCGAAGTGGTTGAATCGGGCACTCCGGCTGCTTTTTTACCGATGCCAAAAAATGCTCCGCGTAATCGTTTAGGACTCGCACAATGGATCGTAGACCCAGCAAACCCTTTAACTGCTCGGGTTGCCGTCAATCGCATGTGGGAACGTTTCTTTGGTATTGGTTTAGTAAAAACGACGGAAAATTTAGGTTCTCAGGCAGAACCCCCAAGTCATCCCGAATTACTTGATTATTTAGCCACCGAATTTGTGCGTATGGGTTGGGATATGAAGGCTTTTCAACGTCTGTTAGTGTTAAGCGCCACCTATCGACAATCTTCCGCAACAACGCCTGCCATTGCGGCAAACGATCCCGAAAACCGTTTTATCTCGCACGGACCACGCTTCCGGTTACAGGCCGAAATTTTACGCGATCAAGCGTTGGCTATCGCAGGCTCTTTACATGAAGAAATTGGTGGTCCGTCGGTTCGTCCTTATCAGCCACCTGGTATTTGGGATGAGATGAGCAATTACGGAAATTTACATAATTATAAACATGACAGTGATAAAAATCGTAATCGCCGCAGTATCTATACCATTTGGAAACGTACGACTCCACCGCCAACGATGACGATATTTGATATGGCGAGTCGCGAATATTGCGTTGTTCGTCGATCACGTACCAACACACCATTACAAGCACTCGCTCTCCTGAATGACGTCACCTATGTTGAAGCCGCACGTCTCCTGGCAGAGCGTATGATCAGCGACGGTGGAAAAACACCCAGTGAACGCATTACCTATGGTTATCGTCGTGCCATAGCCCGCGCTCCAACCAAAGAAGAATTAACCATTCTCACCAACGGCTTACAAAAACGTCTGGCTCAATATAAAACAGATACG
>SYDV01000338.1 GCA_005801395.1 Planctomycetia bacterium
CCCTATGATTGGGCTATGCCGCGTTCTTTAAACCGAGTTACGATGATGGATTTCCCCATCTTGCAAGCGGACCTATTTTCACCTCCACAACCAATTGATGTCGATCCACTTGATTTATACATTCACTATTCGCGAAGCCAAAAAGGTGGGGATGGCAACAATAACTTTACCCGCATATTTGGCCGAAATACAGCCAACTTCCCCATGCAATGGCGTCCGGTTGCACCAGAACCGATCACACACATGGGCGTCAGCCATACCTTCCCGACGCGAACCTTTGACACCAATATGCCAACGGGAAATTACGGAAAATATTTTGGCAATCTAAACCATTATAATATTACTGCTCCATTTGATGCCGCCGAACGCTGTCGTGAAATTGTTGTCTGGGCGGTCGACTGGCGGGCCTATGAAGACTGCGAAACGGCGTCAAGCGCCCCTGTTGATGCCAGTAAATACCCCTTGGCTGCGCCTCGCGGAAATTGGAAAGAATGGGGGGCTGAAACAAATTATCCGCAAACACCAGCGGGCGAACCAAACGCGACGCCCTATACACGTGACTTTAACGGACGCATGTCTGACGTTGAATTTCGCGACGAACAATTGTGGGCATTTCGTAATCCTGAAAAAGTTATTCTATTTTACCCGTACAACGGTGAGGATCCGCGCACGTTTGCTACAGGGGCCGATGTTAGCAAACATATGATTCTTAATTTCCATACGGGAAATCGAGGGCATAAGGACGGATTTTGGAATTACCCAGATCAAGGCTCAAATACGTTGAAGCGCGAGGTTTTTAATGGCCTGTATGGTGCGGATCGGAATTTCAACATGAAACTAGATCGTGGCCCAGTGCCGATTTCGACACGCATGCGCGCTGTCTCTGTTGCCCGTTTCAATTTTTATGACCCGCGCGTTCAGGCCGTCTTACGATAAAGGATTTATCCATGAGCACGAATAAATACACTAATAGCGCTTTCACCCTCTTGGAAATGATGATTTCCGTTGCGTTGGGTAGCCTTGTAATGCTAACAGCCATGGTGGGATTACGCACGGCATCACAAACCGTTACCGCAGCCAATCGCCTATCATTGGAAAACAGTTTAATGCGGGCTGGTTATTTTGATGCACAAATGCAATTTGATTTCTGGAATAACTTAGACGACCCGAATAAGCCCGACAGCGAGCGAAAACTTAAGGGCTATGGTTCCCTGGCTAGTACTGTCATAGAAAACAAAACGCGCGGTATGCCATTTGTTCCCATGAAAGATATCTATCCACTTGCCAGCAAAGTGACGATGCGAACATCCATTCGAGCAAATGGATCGGGATATGAATTTGCCGGCAGAGATCTTAAAAGCATTTCAGGAAAATTGCCCACAAATGTAATCACCGCCGTGGACGACTGGGAAAGGGATGTCGGTTGGGATCCGACGTACCTATGGGCACCTCATGATCCTCGGACTTGGTGCCGCGTAAATTTAGCGGAAAAGGACCGTCATCGAGTCGGAAATTTATTCGAGAATCCACCGAATGGTGGATGGCGTCCAATTGATCCAGTCAATTCCCTGCCACCGCATCTTTTTGGACGTTATGCTATATTTTCCAGTGCCGCGACTAACTCCAATCTGACCTCCTACAAAATAAAAAGAAATATAAATGCTGATCCACGATTAGTGAACTATGATAAATCGCCGCGACCTGATTATGTCGACCCAGCAGACCCAAAGCTTGTCACCCCATTTGATGTTACTTATAGCGGGTATCCCACTAACGTAATACACAATTGGTATCCGCGCCAAATTGAAGCTCTGTTATCTTGTATCGGATATGCCGGTTTTTGCGAATATATGCCACCGAACACTCTCTACGGATACTACAAGACCAGTGGTGCAAAAAATGAAGGTGGTTTGGCTAATATGGCCGTGGTTCCTTGGGATCAAAGTCGTTGGGACTTTTGTAATTTCGATGGCAATCAACGAACCGTACGTGGTATTTATCGCCAAACCTACGCCACCTCGTGGGGATATCTAAACCCAGAATCGCCAAATGATTGGGGTCAAAAAGAAGAGGGTATCATTGATACGCCTCCAAATAGTCAAAAATTACTCGAATGGTGCTACACAAAATATTCATCCGACTATCAAGCTTGGTTCGATGATCCAGATCAAAGTAAATTTGATATCAGAGATGGTTTACAATGGTATTATCGTCATGTGAATTTCCCTCAGAAAATGATGGCTGAAATCCCTGGTCACTGGCCCGTAACTGAAACTGGCCTTGGCCGCTACGTCAAAAATTCGCGCCATGTTGCCATCGCCCGCATTCGCCAAACCAACAGTTATACTGGCGAAGTTATTGAATTGTCTTGGACGGGACTCGGAACCACCCTACGCGGAGCTCGCATGCAACGGAAACCAACTACGGGTTGGGCAAAATGGGATAATCAAAGCGGCGCTTCAAACGACCCTCACTTGGATACACCATGAAATCAGCTGCCTCTGTAAATCGAAAAGGTACCATCTTAATTATTGTCGCAGGTGTTTCTGCGCTATTGGCAGCCTTGGCTCTGACCTTTCTCACTCGCATGCGCAGCGACGTTGAGGAATCACGCATCGTCCTGCAATATGCGCAAGCTAAAATAATGTTAGCTGCGGCTTGTAATTACGTGCAAGAATCTTCACGTCTCGGTTGGGATCGCTGGGATTACACCACTCCCAGTAATTCAAAGTCAGCCCTAAAAGAAGGTCGACTGGTTCATGACGAAGCCTTTGGCTGGGTTGATGTACGTGATGGAGAAATCGGCCCTAAAGATCGTGACGGAAAACAATTATTCACACCGGGGAGTAAAAAGTGGCCTGACATTGGCGGTGTCGTTCGTTGCCCCATGTATCGCATGGCAATTCCACCTTATGCAACCGCGCTCAGTGCTGCTTATAATCCGATGAATCGTAATCCCAGTAGTCCGGATTATTGTTTTCCCGTTATGTTTAATCCAGATCCACAGCCAGCGACATCAAATAAATGGGATCCTAATTTCAGAACCAGTGCAGGTCACCCGATGAAATCCGGAATGGCGGCACTGTACACAGAGCATAGAAAAGGCGATAAACGGCCTGTTGTGCAATCGGCAGGGCGATCATGGTTTCGCGTTTACCGTGATGGGCCAGCAACCTTCGTACTCACCTGTGGTGCTGGTCAATCGGAAGGATTTAAAGACTGGCAAGAAGTAAAAGATGCTAAAATGGAACTCTCTTTTAATGGTGATGAATCTTATTTTAACACGCTTCGTGCTGGTGAAATTCGCATTTGGTATCGCATCGAATGGAGCGCTGCCGTTTTGGAGACGTCTTACCATAATTTGCATGGTCAAGTGGCGGAATTCCACGAACACTACGTATCGTTTCCGCCAAACTCTGGCCATACCTGGAGTGGTACCGATCGCCGTACTCAAACTTGGGTAAAAAATCCCGTAGGCACCATCCGTTGGATTCAGCGCTTATTACAA
>SYDV01000339.1 GCA_005801395.1 Planctomycetia bacterium
ACGTGTTTCAGGTCGCGATCGCCTATTGGGTCGTCCCGGCGTTATTGGGCGTAAGGCGGGCTTTTTAGTGGAAAAGGTAATTCCTGCTGAAGGCAATGCTTCCGAGAAACGTACGTAATGTACTGCTATTTGTACCTATATTATCAAGGAATAGATCATGGTTGAAGATCCTAAAGCACAAACGGCGGTACCTGCCGCTAATGATGAAAAGGGTGGAGTTAAACCCGCCGCCTTCCCTGACTTGAGTGGATCTGGTGGTGGCGTGGTGGGCAAACCAAATTTGGAAATGGTGCGTGATATTCAGGTCATGCTATCCGTTGAATTAGGACGGACGGATATGATCATTCAAGATATTTTGGAGCTCACTCCAGGGAAAGTTATTGAACTGGATCGTCTCGCAGGCGAACCGTTGGATATTTTAGTAAATGGTAAATTATTAGCTAAAGGCGAAGTGGTGGTGGTGGATGAAAATTTTGGCATTCGCATTACGGCTATCGTTGACGCAAAGTCTCGTGAAGCTGTTTTGGGTGCTGACGGCAAAGAAGTTGAATCTGCTGCGGGCTAAGCGGAAAGCGCCTAATTTGCATCCGCCTAGGGTGAACTGGCCAGATGGTAAAGATAGCAACGCAAGTACGTTATCCTTGTGGCCTAGCGTTCATGAGTCTTCGTTGAGAAGAATTTGCCATCCACGACAAGCTTTTAAGACCAGATTTGGGGCAACAGTACCCATTTCACCTAAGCCGGAACACTAAGTACCGCCTTGCATGTCAATTCCGTGCGGGACATACTCTAACTAACGATCCGCCTAGGGGGAAGCAACGTGGCTACTAAGCTCAAATTTTCTTACATTGCCCGCGATGCATCAGGGCGCGAACTTAAAGGTAATATTGAAGCCGATTCGGAAGCAGAAGCTACCGGACGTTTGCGTCAGCAGCAGTTGTCTATTGTCAAATTGACGAAGGATGGCGGCGGTTTTAACCTGAGCGGTGATCTTTTTGGAAATTCTGCCCCTCGTAAAGCTAGCACAGCTGACTTGTGTTTGTTTACTCGCCAATTGGCGACTATGATCGGCGCTGGTATTCCCCTTTTGGAGTCTTTTGAAATTCTAGCCGAGCAAGCTGGAGATCAGAATAAAGGTTTCGGCCTAGGCTTACAAGAATGCGCTGATCTCGTACGTGGTGGTACTGAAATTAGCGAAGCAATGACCAATTTTCCGAAGATATTCCCCGAAATTTACATCAACATGGTAAAGGCGGGTGAAGCATCAGGTCAGCTTGATATTATTCTCAATCGCTTGGCAGACTTTTTAGAGGCGACTGAATCATTAAAGCGTGAAATTAAATCGGCGATGACCTATCCGATTATTTCATTAGTACTCATTTTTGGCATTACCGGCTATTTGTTGGTTGGCGTAGTGCCCAAATTTAAAACGATGTTTGATTCGTTGGGTGCCGAGCTTCCAGCCGTAACACTTTTGGTGCTTGGTGTTTCGAATTGGCTAACAGCAAATATTATGACCGTTTTCGGCATCATCATTGCTTTAGTTATTGGTTATAAATTGGCCATGCGCACCTACCAAGGGCAGAAAATCCGCGATACGATTTGGCTAAAAATGCCAGTATTTGGACCGTTGTTCCAAAAAGTTGCACTCAGTCGATTTTCTCGAACATTTGGTACACTTCTGTCATCAGGTGTTCCGCTGCTTCAGGCTTTGGAAATTGTTGCCTCAACATCCGGTAATCGAGTAATCGAAGAGACCTTAATGGAAACGCGCGAGACTGTTCGTCGCGGTGAAAGTATTACTACGCATCTAGCGACGTCCTGGGTATTTCCGCCGATGGTGACAAAAATGATTGGTATTGGTGAAAAATCGGGTGCGTTGGAAACCTTATTAGCAAAAATTTCGGACTTCTACGATGAACAAGTTCATGCGATGGTTAAAGGGCTTACCAGTTTAATTGAACCTATTATGTTAATGGTCATGGGTGCGGTGGTAGGTATTATTGTTTTAGCTATTTTCTACCCCATTTTGCAATTGCAGAGCGCTGTGCGCGGCAAATGATTTCGATGGTACTACGTGGGCACTTGGTGGTCGACGTGGCTAACTGGCTGAGCGATAAAATGGCACGCCCCAGGCAATCATTGCCTGGGGTATTTGTTAACTTGTCGTTAGCCATACTTTTATCGGTTCCTTAGCATCATTAAATACCCTTTTAGTGTCCCTATGATCAACAAATTAGGTAATTTATCATTAAATCCGAATTCTGTCACGCGTAGTCAAAATGTGCGTACGCAAGCTCGACAAGTCAGCCTAGTTCGGCTATTATTGATCAGTATTGGTTTCGCTGTGTTGATGATAGTGACCCAAGGTCGCAAACCAGAATTAATAGAACCTGCAGCATCGTCACTCAAAGCACTACTTATAGTGACGACCATTGTGGCGGTCTGTTTGTTTTCGACCATGTGGCTTGCTCGTTGGCGTTGGCAGTTGGCGTTGCATTTAGTTTTTGATGTGGTGTGGATCGGATTATTATTATTTTACAGTGGTGGGGTTTCATCGCCCGGGGTGGTATTATTATTTGCCGTCGTATTAGTTGGTACGTTGGTATTGCCTGGTGTGGTGCCATTTGTGCTGCCTGCATTAGCCAGTTTAGTCTTGGCAGTGGTTGCCAGTTTATACCTCGCTGGGCAGGCGCCATTTTCGCAAGAGTTTTTGGTCACGAATGTGCATTTAATAAGTATCGAGCGTATTTTAGGGGTTTTAGCGACGCAGGTGGGTGCTTTATTTCTGGTCGATTTATTGGGACAATTGCTAGCGCGTCGAATTCGAGAGCAACATATTTTTACGGGAGAAGTACTCGACCGATTGGGGGAAGGGGTGCTAGCAGTCGATCGTCAAGGGATTGTCGCTTATGCTAATACCGAGGCCATGCGATTATTACAACTATCGGGCTCGGTCGATGGTATCTTGGCGCAGCAGCTGTTAACCAATCCGGTATTGTCCCCGGTTTTAAACTTATTAATTGGTGATCGTTGTCCGGTACTTGAACGATTTGAGACATCCACCGGACAGCAATTAGTGTTGCGCGTTACCGAACTTTTGGATCGAAACGAAAAACCTTTAGGACGTACGCTCATTATCGCCGATGAAACTCGGTTGCGACTTTTAGAGGACAGTGCCCATCGATCACAACATTTATCTGACTTAGGTGAAATGGCAGCCGGTATTGCTCATGAAGTGCGAAATCCACTCACCAGTTTACGTGGATGCGCCCAGGAACTGGCGGATATGGCGAAGGAAGCTAATCAACCCGATGCTGCGAGTTTGGCGCGCATTATGGTCGAAGAAGCTGATCGGTTAGCGCGTATTGTCGAAGATTTTTTGTCACTTTCTCGTTTGCGTACTCCCGAGTTAATTCATATCGATTTAACTCACATTATTCATGATGTCGAACGGCTCATACGACAACGGCGTGATTTGCCAGAAGCGTTGTCCCTATCATTTGTAATTGATGAGGATTTAGGAGTGGTACTGGCAGACGAGGGACAAATACGACAAGTCCTCATTAATCTATTAAATAACTCAATTGATGCAGTAAGCGCCGTCACTACGCCAATTATTTCATGCAAGGTACAAGCGGCATCATCGGTTTTATCTTTGGGTGGCCCTGGTGTAGAAATTCTCATAACGGACAATGGCTGTGGTATTCCCGCCGATCAACGCGAGCGCATCTTTACGCCGTTTTATAGTACGAAAGCTCAGGGAACGGGATTAGGACTTAGCCTTGTCCAGCGTATCATTCGTCAACATGAAGGGTACGTTAGCCTTAGTAGCGAAGTTGGTCGTGGTACAACGGTTACCTTGGCTTTGCCAACTCGATCACATACACGAGTGTTTAAACGCGCTTTGGGCGGTGGTTAGCAATGTCGTCTTATTTATCGTTGGAATGACTTCGAAGCTGTTTTGAAACTCGCGCACGTTGACCGACTTGGTCTCAAGCGCCCCACCGGCGTTGGAAAAACCTCGAAATAGCTCTGCTATTCCTTCGGCTTTTCCGCCTACGTGGATGCGCTTGATCCGCTGCATCGGTCTTGGCGCGAGTTTCAATACAGTTTCTTTGCGTCGCAGACGACAGTTGCCTCGGCTGAGTCCTGACCGACAACCTGCCAACATGACCTCAAAGCGCCCCGTTACTCATAAAGATATTGCACGACAGTTGGGCATATCGCAGTCAACCGTATCACGAGCCTTGGATCCACTACATCGTCACTTAATTAGCGCGGCAGTGGTTGAGAAAATTTTAAAACTATCAGAGGAATCAGGATTCCAAGGAAACATTTTAGCGCGTCGATTACGTAATCAACGGACGGAAACCATTACGCTGGTTATTCCTAGCACGGTTTTTCGCGCGCCGCGCAATATTGATTTCGAAATTGGCAATCATTTGCTACCATGGCGTCAAGTCGCCGGCCACATGCATGCCGCGAATCAAGCCGGTTACGATGTTAAATTGGTGCCACAGGCCGGAACGACGCCAGCAGATGATGCAGCATTATTAGCTCAAATGGGTTTCCCACATTCTGATGGTGTGGTTTTTTGCGGTCACAGGACAGTCCCCTGTGATTTAAGCCCGCTTAAAAACCGTG
The DNA here is from genome assembly GCA_005801395.1 of Planctomycetia bacterium. The sequence goes on from SYDV01000339.1 coordinate 4,648, forward strand.
GCGTTCCGTATATTATTACGTCAACATTTCCCAAAGACGATTGGCGGCCGTTAATTTCCTTTGATCAAGGTCCAGGGATTAAAATAGCTCTAGAACATTTATTTTCTTTGGGCCATCGTCGGGTTGCTTGCCTAGCATTTTCAGAAGAATTTACGACCAGCGAATTGTGGATGCCGCGTTATCAAACATGGCTCACGACCATGCAAAACGCTGGTTATTATGAACCATCGTTATTAATTCAGTGTTTCACGGAACAAGATTTACGCATGTTATTAGCGAAATACGCTAATAAATTACCATTCACCGCAGTGTATTGTGCTAACGATATTACCGCACACCGCTTAGTGAAGGAATTGGTACATCTCGGAATCCGCGTGCCAACCGATGTCGCCGTCGTTGGATTTGATAATAATATTTTATTTCACCAAGTTACTCCGCGATTGAGCACCATTGATTTACCCCTCGAAGCCCTTGGTCGTCGCGCCAGTGAAGCACTGATTCAGGCTATCGAAGGGAAAGCTGATATTCCTGAATTATTATTATTGCCAACAACATTTGAACGCCACGACACGGCATGAGCCTCAACTGACTCATTTTTAAAAAATACGCTTACTTTGTCTAACTGCGGACCACTATGATATGAAATTTTAGCGAGTTGTCGAATAGGGATTAAGCATCAAATCCATAGTCCGTAAAATTTCACGGATAAGTATGAAGCGAACACCTTTGGCCAAGGGGAAAAAAGTTAACGGGCAAAGGGGCAGCGCCCCCACTAAATCATTTATAAATTAAAAAATCTAAATAACCCAAACCCGCCCGCCGAGCGCCGTTAATCGGGCAAAATGGGAGCGCAGCGACCGCCCGATTATTTTTTCGTAGCGCAGCGCAGAAAAAAAGGTGCGACAAAGGGGCGCGGGGCCTGGGGCAGAGCCCCAAAACAAAAAGCGCCCCAAAACAACATGGCGGAGAGGGGGGGATTC
>SYDV01000340.1 GCA_005801395.1 Planctomycetia bacterium
CGCCAGCATCAATTCGATCTAATGCCGTTTTGCGGATATATTCTAATGTTTTGTGATCAATGCTGCGTCCATCATGTTTCATAATTATTATACGGACGGGAATCAAATACGTTGTAGACTAAATTACTTACTAGGTAGTATGATTGGTTATTTTGGCGGATATTTGAGCGGACTTCGAGCCACTGCGGAGAGTGGCGGGCCCGGGGGGAGACGGGGAGATTGCCACGGGCTAGGCTGGAGCCTGGCGTTCCCAGGGGAATTGTTTATATGATTTTAGGGCGTCCTCACAGTCCTTGGTTCTTTTAGGACACTCACCTAGGGCGTTGCCCTAGGCTGGTATGGGGCGCGCCGTTGGCGCTGATCGCCCATGTCCACTTTGGTTTCGCGATTTGGTACTTGCCAACCTAACATCGTGGCCGTCTCTATTGCATCATCGAGCCAAGATAACTTTTGGCCAAGGGTTAACGATGCCTCACGTTGCCGCTGTTCCCCTTCATGTTGCCGCCAATAAATTTCGGTCACGATAATCTTTCTAGTTCACTAATATCCAAGAGATCTTTCTGACGTCCGGCTATACGTTTCATGTCAATCAAACGATTACGATCCACAAACGTAAGAATCGTCCCATCAGGAACTGACTGACGATGGGCACACTGCCAGGCTTCAGTAAAATCAAATGGGTGTGAAACGAAAATATCTACTTCATCTGGAATGGGCTGGGAATTACGCCATACGGTGAAAACCGTCATATCTTTTTCACGAATCCATTGTTCGCGAAGAACGGGATCAGCAAATGACTTCATAGGAACTGGTAAACGAGGAGTAAATCCCATCTCTTCGAGAACTTGCACAGCACGCAACATAGACTCGGGAGCAAAGTCTAATACCACATCAATATCATGAGTAGCGCGTAAATACCCATGTGCGACGACTGCCAAGCCACCAACGATAAGATAGTGGACCTCTGCCTGGTTCCACTTCCGACACAATTCAATTATGGATTGGGATCGCATGAGCTAATATGCTATTTAAAACGACATTTTAATAAACATTAATTTATTCTGTAATCCGCCAAGCTATGCACGGTTGTATTCACGATACCAAGCGATGAAGCGAGCCACACCATCATCCACAGTGACTTGCGGGGTGAATCCCGTGGTCGCAGCTAGGGCAGTAACGTCGGCTTGGGTGGCGGGGACGTCGCCGGGCTGCATGGGCAGGAAATTAATTTTTGCGCTGCGGCCAAGGGCTTTTTCGGCGGCGCGGATATAGTCCATTAATTGGACGGGCTTATTATTGCCAATATTATAAACACGCCATGGGGCGGAACTGGAGGCAGGATCAGGGTCGGCGGGCGACCACGCAGGGTCGGCGCAGGCGGGTTTATCCAGGATGCGCACGATGCCTTCGACGATGTCGTCGACATAAGTGAAATCGCGGACCATTTTTCCATAATTATAAACATCCATTGGCTCGCCAGAAATAATTGCTTTAGCAAATTTAAATAGGGCCATGTCGGGGCGACCCCAGGGGCCGTAGACAGTGAAAAAGCGTAGGCCAGTAGTCGGCAAATTAAATAAATGACTATAACTGTGCGCCATTAATTCATTCGCGCGTTTGGTCGCGGCGTAAAACGTCATCGGATGATCCGCGTGACGGTGTTCGCTGAACGGCATGGTCGTATTTAGGCCGTAGACCGAACTGGTACTGGCGTAGACGAGATGTTTTACCTGATGGTTGCGGCAGCCTTCTAACATATTGAGAAAACCAATCAGATTCGCTTCGGCGTACGCATGCGGGTTTTCCAGGCTATAACGCACGCCTGCCTGGGCGGCTAAATTCACCACCCGGGTTGGTTTCAGCTCGGCAAAGAGTTTTTCCATCGCCGTGCGGTCAGCGATATCCGTTTTGCAAAAGGTAAAACCTGATTGCGCCTGTAAACGCGTGAGTCGTGCCTGTTTCAGCGCCGGGTCATAATAGGCATTCATATTATCAATGCCAATAACGAATTGCCCATCGCGTAATAGACGCTGGCAAACGTGCGAGCCAATAAACCCGGCTGCGCCGGTTACTAAAATCGTCATCTTATTTCGTTTAACAAAGGGTATACGACGCTCAGGAGTGTGAAAAACGCGCACGGCGGTTTATTAAGGCATTCCAAAAAAACGCGCTGAAAATGACGGCTAAAGCCTAGGCGATAATGTGCCATCAGGATGATGGCACATTATCGACATTTCGCCGACCTATCGCTAGAAGACAGTGGCAGTAATGGATTCAAAGTGATGGCGTCCATTTAGTAACGTTCTCGTTTAACGTTGGGAAGCTTTGATCCTGATAGTGTAACCTTACCTGTAGACGCGCTTCGCGCGCTTCACCTGGGTGTAATAGAAGGGCGACATGCTTATCGGGCTGTCGAAGCTTGACTAGGGGGCATCAGAATAGCCGGACAACTGATAAAAATTGAATTTGGGCGTTGATGTAAAAATTTGGTACCACTTCTTTTCACCGCGCCATAATCAATTTGGGCGTTTGATATGCCTAAACCTTCTTGTGAGGCTAATTCGGTTAAAAACGGCTCTCTGGCACAAACACAGTATCGCCTGGTTCCAGTACAGGGTCAGGCACTGTCGTGTCGCCAGTTAAGATTCCGCGTACGTTGACCACTTGGACACGCTTGCCAGCGCGCATGAGTTGAACGTCGCTTTGCTTGGCGTACTGGCTGAAACCACCGGCTAAACTCACGGCTTTAGAGACGGTCAATACTTCTTGCGAGGGTAAATTCACGGCACCTGGTTTCCCAATTTGACCGATAATATAGACTCGGTCCAAACGCGGAACGATGATAATATCATTGGGCTTAAGCTCGACGTCACTAACCAACGAATCAGCTTTATCACTGCCGGGACCGGCAAGTCCAATTTTTGCGCCGGGCTGAGCTGGGTCATCGCGAATAACTTGCGCACCAGCGCGATTGGCGTCTTCTAAAAAACCGCCGGCTTCACCAATGGCTTGCATGGCGGTAAGTTGCAGAAAAGGATTTAGCGGCACACCCATGGGTTTGGCCACGTTTCCCATGACGTAAACAAAACGTGGACTAAATTCAATGACCGTTGCGGTAATCACGGCTTGGCGAATATAGCCATCCAATAATCGTTTGGCAATTTCACTGGTGAATTGGCTGATCGATCTGCCTACCACATTTTGCACATCTCCGATAAGTGGAAATGGTACGTTGCCATTTGCAGGAATGCGCAATGTCGTGGTTAAATCAATATGATCGAAGACTTCGATTTTGACCAAATCGCCCGGATACAACGTGTAATCACGTGATGGGGTAATATTGGGAACCGACAAATTGGGAGCGGGTGCCACAGGAATCGACGCATCACCAGCCAATATTACTGGGGTATGGGAAATCCAACACAACCAAGATAACGCCAATACCAGCGACCAACGCCACGCTGACGTTGGTGATCTTACAAAACAATAAACGGTGTACGATTTTCGTTCACATTCCGACATACTTGGCACCGTATCCCATCACGCTTAACTAATTTTACAAAGTCAGCTGTTCGTTTAGTTGGTAGCGGGGCTAACTGCGACGCTAGAAGTGCCGGCGGGACCCGTTATTGAACCGATGGTCCACGTCAGTGTTGCTGGGTAACTCCAGGTCGTGCCATTAATCGTGCTCGTCGTGCGGGTCACAGGCGTATTATTATTGGCGTTGTTGCTATCATTTGCGCCATTGATGCCACCAACAACTACCGTTCCTTGTCCAGTGCCACTTAAACCAGCACTGGCACCGGCAGATTTGGAGGTAAAATTCATTAATGTGCCATCACTGTTAAGCCTCACTTCATAGCCATTGATGGTGCTGTTCTTATTAATCACCACCATCGACTTTGGCTCCCAAGCGGTGCCAGCTGAGTTAATGGACATCTTAATATACACCTGAGTAATGGCGACGTCCTTACTGTCAGGACCGGGTTCTGGCCGCGCGATGACGCCGCCTGCCGCGTCTCGTTTAACGGTAAAAACTACGTCTTTTTCACCGACTCTCAGTGTAATTTTTACTTCTTTATCCGTCTCCGCACTTTGTGCCGTACTGACCAAGAGTTGGGCTTGCGCGAGGGTAATGTCGCTTCCCAATAATTTACCGCTTAGGCTTAAGCTGCAGGTCAATAAAGCAGCACCGATAGCAATACGCACCATACGCATGAGTAGACTCCTCAATAAACGGGGGGATCGTGTGCGACCTTGTAGCCTCAGCCATACCTTGGTGCAACCGGTTGTTAGACATGATGGTGGTGATGAATACTGTTCGAAAGACTGCTACATGACTAAAAGCTGAATTACTTTTGACAAAACATTCAAATCGTCCATAGCTTATTTGCTCTACATACAAGCGTGGGCGGCACCTGACTCGAACAAATTAGGTTCCTATTCTCCTCGCTATTGGCTTTCTGTCTCCCAGGTGGCTAAATGCTCCGCCTGCCATGAATGACCCACACAACGACGACAAACCATTAACGCTAAGCGACCTGCTCATGGTCTGTTGGCGGCGACGGTGGCTGGCTCTGAGTGTCGGTCTGATCATCGCTACCACGGTTGTGCTCTACACTTTCCGTCTGACTCCCATGTACGAAGCCACTGCGACCTTGGCGGTTGATCGCGGGCGCAAGGCCGTCGATTTTCAATACGATCCGACCAGCGGCTCGATCGAATACGGATTTCTCAATACCCATCGCGACATGTTGTTGGCTACACCGGTATTGGAACAAACGCTCAAGACTTCAGATTTGCTGGAAACACCCGCCTACGCGCAAACCGGAACTGATGCGGTTAAAGTTTTGCGCGCGCGAATGAAGGTCGCCACCAAACGTGATAGTTGGACTATTACACTTTCATTGAGTGACGAATCTCCTGATCGTGCTCAGCGTTCGTTAGAGGCACTGCTTGCGGCATATGCCGCCAATCAAGCTGCTCAAAAGCAAGAAAAAGCCGGTGGCGCGCTTAAATTCCTGTCTAATTCTGTTTCGTCCGCGCGAGAGCGCTTAGACGAATCACGTAAACGCGAACAAGATTTTCGCATTGCAAAAGCGATTGTTAGCACATCAGTGGATTCCAGTCCGGTGTCGCAACGTTTGGATTTACTCAACAAAGAACGCACGTTATTGGATCAACAACTGGCTGAAGCGACGGCAATATTGCAGCAATTCACCAACGCGGCTCTGATCACCGATGCTCATGAACGCCTATTGGGCTATTTACGGATTGATTCGGTTGGGCGACATCCCGTGGTCACTGAAGCGCAAAAACAATGGTACACCACGCAAGATATGGCACAAAGTTTAGGGCAAAAATATGGAGATAAACATCCGCGCATGTTAGAAGCGCTTCAATTAAGCGAGGCAAAACGCGAACGCCTGTTGGAAGCCGTCGCTCTCGCGCAATCAACCATGCATGCGCAAAATCAAAAATTACAGTTACAATATCATGAATTACAGAAACGTACGATGGAGGCTGAGCGCGAACTGAATATCTATCGCACCAACTTGGCCAACCTACAGGCGCTGAATTCCGAAACTCTGTCACGCGAAGATATGTTCAATCGCTTACTCACCCGCATGGGCGAAGAAGAAGTCGCCAGTCGTTTAGATGCACGACAAGTGATGGTCATCGATCCACCTAAAAGCGATATCAAGCCAGTTAATATTCGAAAAACATTATTTGCTGCGGGCGCTTTAGCGGCGGGTTTAATAACGGCCGTATTAGCTGCACTAGGAGCCGAAGCGTTGGATCGCCGAGTACGCGGTGCTAGCGCAACGCAGGAATTAACCGGACTCACATTATTAGGACAATTGCCATTTGTTCCTGGATTATTGCCCTTAGGGAAAGGTGGCGATCCAGAAAATCCACCACCACTTGCGGAAGCCTATCGTGCATTGCGTGCCGCTTTGCGACTAATTCGCCGGGGCGAAAATACCTCGCGCGTTTTGGTGATCAGTAGTAGCGGCCCCGGTGAAGGAAAAAGTACCGTCAGCACTCGATTGAGCATTGCTCTGGCAGCAGCTGGTTCACGCGTGTTGTTAATCGACGCCGATTTACGCAAACCTACATTGCATAAACAATTAGGAGACGAACGCGAACGTGGACTTAGTTATCTATTAGCTGGCGAATCCGATATTATTCCATTACCAACAGATTTTGCGCGTTTAGATTTTTTGCCCGTCGGAGTGCGTCCGCCAAATCCATCAGAATTACTCCACAGCGGTGAACTACGGGCGGCAATTGATAACTGGCGATCAACTTACGATTACGTCGTCATTGATAGTCCACCGCTAGGACTCGTAAGCGACGCACTGAGTGTCATCGAGTTAGCTGATGGTGTCATTTTGGTTGCTCGTGATCGCGTGACGATGAAATCTACATTACGTCATGTCATCAGCCGCTTATTACCCTTACAAAGTAAAGTATTGGGACTGGTATTTAATGCGGAGCAGCTCGATTCCGGTAGCTATGGATACCGTTACCAATACGGCTACCAGTATGGACAACGTCCGGAAGCGAAGTCTGCCACCGATAAACCGGCTTAATGGTCATAGCGCTCAACATGTTTTTTAGCGCGCATAACTTAGCAAATTATCTATGACCACCGCCGCGCGCGTTTTATTAGCCATTGGCTGCGTTGCCTTGTTACTGGCCTATGGTGGTGTGGGCGATCAGATACGCGCCTATTTTGGACTTTGTCTCGTTTTCGTTCTGACCTTGCTTGCCATCGGCATGAAGTCACAGATGCGTTTGCCGCCTATTACTTGGCTAGTGGTGCTTTTTGTGCCCCTCATCGCGTTACCATTGGTGCAAATCCTTCCATTTGGATGGCATCATCCGTGGCTCACCGATGATTTGATTTTATTGCAGAGCACAGCTTCCCAATGGAGCATCGATCCTCGTGCTACCGGCAATGCCCTTTATTGGACACTGATTCTATGCGGATTATGTGTTGCGGCGGCGCTGCTATGGCGAGGTGAACGGTTATCTCAGTTAGTTCAGGGGTTGATTATCGTTGCTACCGCAACCGCCATATTCGGATTTCTTTTGGTGCTGACTGGCAGCGATTGGCCAAGTGTTCATTCCACTTCACGAGTTCGCGGTCCATTTATTTATCCCAATCATGCCGCCGCATTTTGGACGGCGATTTTACCGCTCGCCCTGTTGATGGCGCATCGCGAGCGGCAAAAACCATTGATTTTACGCTGGGGTAGCGTCGCGATCATCGCATTAGCAATCTTACTCAGCGCTTCGCGCGGTGGCATTTTGGTCGCGGGCTGTATTTGCTTACCATTAGTTTTCACACTATTACCACAGCGTGGACGACTACGTTGGGGGTTGGGATTATTCGCCGGCGTGGCCGGTTGGTTGTGGCTCATCGGTATCCACGACGTCGTTTCTCGGTTTGAGCTATTACGCGGTGAAGAAGGAATCACTTTTAACGGCCGCATCACTATCTGGAATTATGCGTGGCCAAACATTATGGATGCCGGCGCGTTGGGTAGTGGTGCCGGAACGGTGATTGTCGCTTATCGTCGTTCTGCCGACACCACGTTCACGGATGTCATTGTCAATAATTTGCATAATGATCCTTTAGAATGGTGGTTGGAATATGGTTGGGTCGGCATGATCGTGCTTGGTGGCGTGCTGCTAAGCCTATCATTAATTGCCTGGCGCAAGACTACCGTTGATAACCAACAACGATGTCTACGCCGTGGTGCCGCACTCGGCCTGTTGGCTTTATGTTTTCATGCGTGTGGCGATTTCGTTTGGCATAGCCCCGCGGTGGCTGGCACGGGATTTTTATTACTGGTGGTGTTGATGCTGGCTGGTGGCGATACACAGCAACAAAAACCGCAATCGAGTCGGTGGTTACGTTTCGCGTGTCTACTTTTGGCCGTAACACTGCTCTGCGGAGCATGGCCGACGTGGCATTATGAAAGTAGCAATGGAGCGGCGCGAGATGCGGAACGACAAATCATAGCGCGAGCAAAGGCTCATTTACCGGTCACCAGTGGGACGGCGATTGATGCCCTGCGAACGGCGCCCAGTAACAGTATTCGTATCAGTAACGTACAAGCGTGGTTAGCGCGCAACGAACAACGACCTGCTGACGCCGAAATATTGTTGCAACGGTCTGCGACATTGGCCCCAGGTGACGCAGCGGCCTGGATGGAACGCGCTCTGTTCGCAGCTGAGCGTGGCGATCAAGACCTGATGCGTTCTGCCATAAGCCGCGCTTTGCACTGGGCGCCGACGTTGCCCGACATCCAACAAACCGCGTTACGCTTGGTCGCTGGTTACGGACAGGCAGCTTTACCGCCAGAAGATGCGCGTGCGATTATTTTGTCGTTATTGCTACAAGACCGTGGACAAGAACCGTGGTTTTTCGCACTCAGCGAACACGTTCTTGGGACCGAATTACTCAATCAACAACTTGCGGTAGCGAAACCTGCCCTAGCGCGTTCGAGTGAACGTTGGGTTGCCACGCATAGTTCAGTCAATCAATGGCTTGTGCTGCGAAAAAACTTAGGGCCACCCTCATTGTTATCGGTTTGGTTAAATCCCATTGCCGCCCAATTATATGGTGCAGATCAATTTCAATTCCAGCTACCGGCTGGCGCAGAAGCGCGACGACAATTAGCTGAAGATTTATTGAGTGCAGGGATGCCCATTCCGGCAGATCTTAGTGCATTAATCACTGATGATGGTCCCTTGTATGCACCATGGGCGCAATCATTGGATATTATTTCACCACCAACGCACGAAACGCTGTCATTTTTACTGCGCAGCGAATTACATCGCGCCTGGGCAAAGCGATGGGCCGATCGATTGACCATGGTCACGCGTGCTCAAACGGGAGATACCACCGCCATTGGTCGCGATAGCGATCCCAATATTATAGCCTGGATCGCTGGTCTACACCCGCACATCACTCCGCCAATAACAGTAACTACCGATGAACAACAGCGGTGTGCCCTATTGCTGCAACGATGGAACGAGTGGGATTGGACCGTGGTTGATGAGCGCGTGCGCTGGTCGTGGCGCGCGCAAAATAACCAACCCGATGCCAATATAATAGTGGATGCCTGGACGGCACTCATAGTAGATGGCGTCTGGTTTGGTTGGATACGCGGGACAACTGACATCAGCCCAATACTTGGTTCAGGGCTGCATCGTGTGGTTTTAATTACACCATAACATTATTGACTGGTGGGCGATTGTCTGGAAATAAAATTGCTCACTAAGCTTTAATTGTCCCGGCTTAAGCTGTACCTACTTATTTTTTACCGCCCGATTGTTTGCCATTGAAATTTCGTGCCGTCGCATCCATATCCATTTCACGCCGAGTAATGCTGCCGCGCACTTCGCCACTGACCATCACCGAGCCTGACAATTCATACACGATGCCTTCTGCCGTTTTCGTTGTTGCGCTAAATGAGGTTTCACTGACCACGCCTTTACTATTGGCTTTTACTTTTGCTTTATAGGTAAATACGATGTCTTTGAGTGTGTCGACGGTAATTTTACCGTCCGCAAACGATAATTTATCCTTCGGTTTTTTGTCTTCGGTGGGATAGGTTACCGAATAAATACGGCCATCCAAATCTGGGGGTGGTGGTTCTACCCTTTTTTTGTCGGCACCACTGACGAATGGCATGAACGCCAATAATAAGCAACCAATGAGCAGCTGATGAAACATCGACATAACAAAAACTCCTTATGTAAGTCGGATCTCTGATGAGGAGATTATGATAATAAAATATGCGCCTAGTCAAAACCCACCTTATTAATCCTTGTTTAGTCGATTTATCTTATGCAGAAAACCTTAAGCGATCACTATTATGCTGTTTTATTGTCATTATTCCCGACTAATGCCATCAATGCGCGCTCATAGACATCGACGATCGGTGGAGGCGCAAAGCGCTCTGCACGGGCACGGGCGGCCAATCGCATGACTTGATAACGCTGATCATCTTTCAACAGCGCAGCTGCCATGGTTCCCAGACAGTGATCACCGCCTTCGTCGCACAACAGGCCGGTCACTCCGTGTTCCACGACTTCCGGCAGTCCGCCAGCGCGATAACCCAACACCGGACAACCGCAGGCCATGGCTTCCAGCGCTGCAAGACCAAACGACTCTGCGCGCGATGGAAGCAAAAATAAATCACTGGCTTGTAAAATTGGTTCTGGTTTTTGTTGCCCCAATAATCGCACGTCATCGCGAATTCCTAATGTCCGCGCCAAATGTTCGGCTTTGGGTAATTCCGGACCATCGCCAACTAAAACCAACACGGCTTTCATCTGCTTGCGTAGGACGGCAAAAGCGCCAACTACTTCTTCGACTCGTTTAACCGGGCGAAAATTAGAGACATGGGTAATAACGCGATAATCGGGTGGCGCTAAACTTGCACGCCAGACTTGCGTGGCATCGGGAATAAAACGATTTATTTCAACAAAATTAGGAATTGCTAAAATACGGCCTTTAGCGATATGAAAAGCCTTTTCCGTTTCACGCGCCAGCCATTCGCTTGGAGTCGTAATCAAATCTTGATGATTGATCGCAAAACGCGTAATTTCAAAGAAACCACGCTCCCGTCCGACCAAAGTAATATCGGTCCCATGTAAAGTACACGCAAGTTTAACATCGCAGCGCGTGCGTCGTTCACCTGATCCATTTGGTCGTCCGCATTCACGTAATACTTGTTGTGCCTGCCAAGCCGCTGCGGCATGTGGGATGGCATAATGACTATGAATAATTTGAACGTCGTGCTCTTCGACTACTTCAATCAATTTATTCGTTAGGTTTAAAGTATACGGTGGGTAACGAAAAAGTGGATATTCACTGACATCCACCGCATGAAAACGTAAATTCGGCAAAGGTCGATCAAGCCGGAAAGGTTGTTCGTAGGAAATAACATGAATGTCATGACCACGATTAGCTAAATGAATGGCTAATTCTGTCGCCACTACGCCGCTACCGCCGTAGGTTGGATAACAAACAACGGCTAAACGCATTTTCACGGATTCGGCACAGTCGGCGACACAGAGGGCGACGAAGGAGAAGATAAACGCTGTTCTAACGCCGGCTGAATTCGCATTCCCGTGACTGGCACTAAAGCACGAGTCCACGGTTGATAGCCTTGGCGCTCAATGGTGATGGTGACTTGCTTATTTGGTAGTGGAATGACTTGCGGTGTGGTCCCACGGAAAACGCCATCCACCATAATGTCGGCTTTAGCTGGATCAGAATCAATGGTCACCTCGACCATATTAATCGCAGCAACCGGCGTTTGTTTGGGGATGGCTCGTAAGTCCGGATTTTTGTCTAAATACTCTTTAATTAACCCACAACCCGTGCTCAGCGCTTGCCAAACGGCGAGACTTTCTGGCTCGTTAACCGGCCCGATAAATTTCCCACTGCGAACATAGGGCACTTGTCCTTTTATTTGTTTATTTAATACGACCCGCCCATCGACATCCACGGCACGTAATTCTACCACGGCAATTTGCCGATAATTTCGCCCACTGCTATCGGCGATACCTTCGATACGGCGTAATTCCATCACGCTGGTCAACACGACTAAATGCGCACCGCCTGTTGCTGGCACACGACCAGCATCCCAGGCCGCATCACCGGACATCGGCAAGGATTCTCCCGCACGACCATCAGCATCTTTGACCAACAAATCAATATAGTTTGCCATCTTATGCGGCAATTCCACGACACCGTCTGAATAAATCGTCGCCAACTCACCTAATTTAATTGGTGCAAATAAAACAATGCGCGTTGCGCCACCTTTGTCATCGACCGTCACTTCGCTTGGCTTCGCCTGCTCATCGGCCGCACTCCATTTATTACTTTCACGTATGCACCCTGTGAACGTCAAGACGCACAAGAACAGTAGGGCAGCAACGCCGCTTGATACGGAACGAATCATCATGGGCTGGTTCATGGTCGGGAGTATGCCGCGACATTTGCGCTGACCAGTGCAGCCTTGACCCCCTCCCACGACGACATGGAATCGAACCATGCTACGTGGTATTTCTCCCGTTATTGGAATCGACTTACTGACCATCCTCTACCGCATGGGTCATGGCGATGAATTGGTCTTAGCAGATGCCCATTTTCCTGGGGAATCTCACGGACAACGCATCGTCCGCGCTGATGGACTTATGATCACGGATTTGCTCGATGGGCTCCTACCGCTCATCACGCTGGATCGCTATGTACCCCACGCTGTGACCATGATGAGCCCTGTGCCTGGGGACCAAATTGATCCGCAAATCACTGCCCAATATCAGCACGTCATTACTCGCCATCATCCATGGGTATCCACCATCGCCGCCATTGATCGACAGAAATTTTACCAACAAGCTCGTGACGCTTTTGCCATTGTCATGACGAGCGAAACCAAACGCTACAGCAATATTATTATTCGTCGCGGAAACGATCGTATTTAGGCCGTGCTTAAGTCGCTGCTTCCTCGGCTGGCTGTTCGGCTTCTTCACTGTCCGATTTCGCCTTGCCCTTCGCTGGACCTTCTTCGGCATCAACTTCTTCACCAACGGTATGTCGCATAACTTCTTCTAATGAGGTCACCCCGCGCATGGCATTCATCAAGCCCGCACGGCGCAGGGTTACCATACCAAGGTCCATTGCCGCTTTACGCAATTCGATGGTGCTTGCCCCACCAATAATAACCTTTCGTAATTCGTCGGTCATTTCCATGGCTTCGACCAAGGCAAAACGTCCCTTGTAACCGTGAGAACATAGGGAACAGCCCACCGGTTTCCACAACGTCATATTTTCGATCTCTGCTGGCTTATACCCCGCATCACTTAATTGTTTAGCCGTAGGCAATTCATCTTTCGTCATTTCTTGTTTACAATTTTTACATAATCGCCGACCAAGTCGTTGGGCTACAATTGCCAGCACGGTCGAAGCGGCAAGAAACGGTTCGATGCCCATGTCAACAATACGAGAAATAGTCGATGGTGCATCATTCGTGTGCAAAGTCGATAATACCAAGTGACCCGTCAGTGCGGCTTTAACCGCAATTTCAATCGTCTCTTGGTCACGAATTTCACCGATCATTATCGTGTCAGGGTCTTGACGCAGGAGTGCGCGTAAAGCCATAGCGAACGTGAGCCCACGTTTCGGATTAACGTGACATTGATTGAGTCCTTCAATTTCGTACTCGACCGGATCTTCTACGGTATTCACATTATCTTCGACCGTCATCACCGCTCGTAAACACGAATAAAGAGTGGTGGATTTACCAGAACCGGTTGGACCCGTCACCAACAACATACCATAAGGCGCATCAATGGCCCGCTTAACAATCGCCAAAACTTCTGTTTCAAAGCATAACGAATCCAACGATCCCGCCAAATTCGATTTATTTAGGATACGCATACACACTTTTTCGCCGTGTACCGTTGGCAGTGAGTTGACACGAATATCAATCGCATTGCCGCCCATTTTAACCTGAATACGACCGTCCTGGGGCTTACCACGTTCAGCGATATTCATGGTGTCCGTCATAATTTTAAGACGGGATACGATCGCATTTTGTAATCGTTTCGGCGGATTAAACATTTCATGTAACACACCGTCCATACGGAAACGAACGCGCACTCGTTTTTCGAACGGCTCAATGTGAATATCAGACGCGCCTTTTTGAATCGCCGTAGCAATAACCGTACGCACTAACTTTACCGCTGGACTCTCCTCACCATCAGCAACGTTTAGATCATCTTTATCGTCTTCTTCATCACGCTTGGCATCGGCGACCGCCAATTCGTCACCATCGCTACCCATACTATTCATCATCTCGGCGACAGCGGTCTCTTGCGCATGATAGGCTAATTCACGTGCTTTATTGATTGCTCGCTCAGTCGAAACGACCGGCATAATCTGTTTTTTTACCGTTAATTTTAAGTTGTCGATCATCACCACGTCGTAGGGATTCGCGACTGCGAGGGTCAAATAATCACCAATTAAAGCGAGCGGTAAAACACCGTAAAACTTCGATTGCTCCTCTGTAACAACGTCCTCGACTTTGTTCTGTTCGCGAATCGTATCAATATCAATTTTTATCTTATCGAGATCGAGCGGGGGCGTATTCGCATCTTCGGCGACCAAACCTAAGAGGGTTGGTTCATCTAACAGCCCTTCACTCACGAGCTGTGATGCCATTAACAAGCTCTCTTTAGCGCATTTATCATAAATCGCCTGCAACGCTTGCTCTTCGATCAATCCATGCTTGCGCATGACCGCGGCCAATTTGCGGTTGTAGCCCATGACATTGGCCATGGTTCAGTCTCCCTGCTCGTTCATGTGTAAATTCTTCATCTCTTACATCCCATTCGCGGCTAAAACCGCATTAATTTCACTCATTTTTGTCAGGAATAATTGCAGCGTGCAACCGGTTTGTCCTTCGATTTCATGTAAAATATCTTCGGTTAAAGAGCCCGCGATGGCGATCACTAAAGAGGAACCAATCGAGTCCATCGGCACAAATTGATAACGCCGCATCATGGCGGGCTCAAATATTTCCAATAAGTCTTTTGAGATTTGATACTGAGATGGCAATATATAGGGAATGCCAAATTGATTCACCAAAACGCCAACAATTTTTTCTTCGGTAATGAGTTTATTTTGCACCAACGTTTCGCCGAATAACAGGCCAGATTGATGTTGTAAACGCAATGCGTCCTGCACTTGCTCATTGGTCAGCAATCCTTGCTCCACCAACAATTCGCCCAGGCGCTTTTTTATCAGACGATTAATAGCAACCATCAGACACCATCCCGTTGTGCGGTACGCTTCAAATCTTCTTGGTCTGGACTACGTGACATCGCATCGTCCCAAGTAATTTGATTCGCTTTATACAGCTCGAATAAACTTTGATTCATGGTGCGCATGCCCAATTTCGCACCAGTTTGAATATGCGACATAATTTGATGACATTTATCATCGCGAATCAAAGCACGAATGGCGGAATTGGGAATCATGACTTCCGCCGCCATCGCTCGACCACG
>SYDV01000341.1 GCA_005801395.1 Planctomycetia bacterium
AGTCGACCAGTCATTGCCTGGATCTTCGGTCGTTTCTTGTGATTCATTGCGTGAAAAATCATCGGAAAACACCAACGTACCTAACTCTTCGGCCGCGGTGAGTGGGATAACAGAACATAATAACAACGGTATGAGATGTCGCATGGAATGAGTTTCCCTAATGATATTGTGAATGAAGAGAACGAAGATTTAAATTTCGTTCTCGACTTTCTCAACGTCGGATTTTACCACGTAGGAAAACAACACACATCAACAACTCATAGCGAAAATATTGCTATCACCCGATGCCATGACCGTGACGATCATGGCAGCATAGGCCGGAGCAAATCCTGTCTTATTAGCGGTCATCAATTCCGTGAAACTGCCTACCGCATCAATTGCCGATCTCTCTCATGCGTCTTGCGCATCAAAGCCATTAATCAACTCAGTACACGAATTGACCTGAGGCTACGCAGGTTTTATTCGCCGTAATCCGCACCCATCGAGCTTGCAATTCAACGGGGAAATCGTGCTTTGTTTTCGCCCCAGTTGGCACCGTGATCGTTTTCCACGGAACCCACAAACCAGCACCGGTTAAGTCTAATTCTATGGTCATATCCACATCACCATTGTGCTGATGCGACAAGGTAATGGACCGATTATCATAACCAGCAAATAAGTACGGATCTGAAGGCTGACCAGCAGTGACTGACGCGTCTAACCATGGACCACCGTGGCCGGTTGGTTTTCCCAAGCTCCATAAATCATCAATGGCACCTGCCCATACGGCGGCCTTACCATCGCTTGAACGAATAATATGTGGATTACTTACTCCATCCAATACACCACTCATCACTAAAAGACCGCGATAGCTGGCGTAATCGTGAATGCGTAATTGATGTGAAGCGATTGGACGCAAGCGGGCAAAGCCATCTGCATTTTCAGCCGGTAATTCATAGAAGGTACCGTGGCAATTAAACAAGTCGCGTTCGGTGGTAACTTCGCGTGCAATACGCACCAATCCTGACGTGGTTAAGTCGTCATAAGCCACGGAACTTTTCGGTAGTCGCCAGCGACGACCACGATCATCAATAATTAATACCGAAGCCTGATCAATTTGTACCACCTGTTTGGGAATGGCCATCTTTTCTAACATGGCCTTATTTTTATTCACGTCATCGATTCGCTGCAGTTGTAAGCGTTCATTTAATTCATAATAACCGACATCGGTCACCGTCATGCCATCCATGTGCATCGCCGCTATTCCTAATGAACGCTCCTTTCCGCCCAATGCTCGTAGCAATCCGCCGGTATGACTCGTCGCGGTAATTGACGCTAATCCAGCGAAGCGATTATTTGTCACTCGTTCACGTTGATCGCTATAGGAAAATTGCACCGTCGCATTTTTACAGGCCTGTTCAGCCGTGATCCGCGCCCATTCCCCCTGCTCCTTACAGATGCGCCACAGAGCGCCATGAGCTGGTACGGTTATTGTTTCAATTTTGGTCCATTTTCCATTTCCAACCACATCCACCTCTAAGACAAAATTAACCGCATGGTCATCATCGTTTTTCACATGCATGGTACGATGTTGCCAACCAGTAAATAAAAACGGATCCGATACGGTACCAGCCGTAATCGCATCGGACTGCCACACGCTGCCACTCGCCGTTGTTGGACCAAATTGGTCGAGCTGTTCGGGCTTTAAAAACCACAGATTGGAATGTGATTGTTCGGGTCCGGCAATACCCCCTTTTACCGCTCGCTTATTCAGAAATTCACTTTTTGCACTATCATCACATCCCAGGACGACCATGTCATTCCAACGACAAAAATCACCGACAATCTTCAAATAACTAGATCGTGGACGAATTCCCGCAGTATTACTACGAGAAAAACTAATGGGAAATTTCCAAAACATGCCATGCATAGTCATGAGTAAATCAGGCGACTCTTTCGTGCCGACATTACGAATGCGCGGCCATTCGGTATTCCAACCATGTGCGCCATCGTAACTAAAACTTGCTTTTGGCAGACGGAATCTTTGCCAGTCACCTTTATCTAGCAAATATAACATTAATGAGCGATCATCCCAGCCAATACTCCAGAGCGGATCATTGACAGGGTCATTATTTCCTTCGATGCCACCTGGGCCGCTCACTTCAGTGAATTGATTGCGTCGTACAATATTCCAGTCTTTACCTTTCCATTCGGCTAAGATACCGCTCGCCACTCTGGGGTCACGTTGTGCTAAGCTTGATAATTCACCATTATTAGCATACACTAGAAGTCCCTGTCCACTATAGAGCCCTTTGCCATGATAGCCGGGCAATAAATCGCCACCATGATTTTTCTGCGTATTGGCGTCTTGGTAGAGCATCGTTACGGCGAGTGACTTCACATCGATTTCGTAAAAGCCCTCTTCCATGGTCGCCATATACACTTTGTTAGCGGGATCACTCAGATGGCGGGCCGTTCCAGTCAATCTACCTGGCATGACTTTCGGTGGAATCACACGCACCTGACGTTGCGCATCAATGATATACGGACCAATAAATAACTGTTGTGACTCAAGATGGATTAAGCGATTCGCGGGCGTGCCGCCCACGCTCTCTGGTCGAATCGTTTTAGTTAATGCGGAATCAATTTCATAAAGCTTATCATCGGACCCCATTGGTGCATGCGGTGCATACGTGATAACCCACAAACGCTCCGCCCACGGCACCACCGCACCGGTGCCACATTCACCACTTCCATTATAGTAAGCCAAATGCGGGTAGATCCCCGACAGCGACATGGGAGTCTCGCTCGTGCAAATGGTCGACAGGGACAACGCTAATAGGGTCAATGTACGGCACATGCTGGCCTCCTCACATTACCTGTGTTATTACTGATCACCGTAACACAGACTATTTGATGCCAGCAAACACCATCCTAATCGGCAGGTCCCTATGACAATAACACCAACGGATATTGACCTGCTAACCCGAGCCCGCGATGGTGATGTTGAGGCATTTTCCATGCTCGTGGATCGTCATCAAACCACCGTGCGCGGCTGGTTACGAGTAAGAATGAGCGATTGGGCTAGTGCAGACGATCTTGCCCAAGAGGTCTTCATCACCGCGTTTCGACGCTTGCAAACTTATGCTGGAGATAGCGCTTTTCCCGGATGGTTAATTGGCATTGCTCGCAATCATTGGCGCAATCATTTACGCAAACATCAAGCTGAAGCCGTTGGCGGCAGCGTTGAATTATCTGCCCTTATTGATCACGATCCGTGGTGTGCGACCCAAGACAACCAACACTTGGTCACCGCACTACGTGCCTGTCTAGAACCATTAGCTGGACCAGCTCGCACATTATTGGAGCAACGCTACATCACTGGAATCAGCGTTCGCGATATCGCTGCCAGTAGTGGGCGTGGCTACTCGGCCCTCACCATGCAACTACATCGCTTACGCGAACAATTAGCACTGTGCCTGCACGAACGAGTATCGCGCACCGGAGTGGAATTATGAACGACTCACTTTCTCCACAAACACCGCTTGCTGCACGAATTGGATTGTTGGATGAAAATGCCCTCAGCGGCTCAACGATTACCCAAGCCTCCACGACAGAACGGCAACAATTAATACAACACACAATCATTCACGGATTATTACCACTCGCCTTGCAACCGGATAACCAGCAATTCACGGATCGCATACGGCAAGCATTAATGCCAGATCAAACTGCTTTTACCAAAAACGTAATCAATCATTTAGCTGCTCCCGTAATAAAACAATCAAGGAGACCCATCGCGTGGTGGCAGCTAACGGCGTTCAGTAGCGCAACGGCCGCCGGTTTAGCGATCTTGATTTGGATTATCACCATGCCTGTCACTTTAGCATCTGCCACGCGCACCGCTTCTGCTACATGGCAACAATTACCAAATAATATTCTAGCAAACGCTACGATCGTGCTCACTAGCGGTCTTGCCGAATTTGATCTCAACGGACATGGTCAAATACTTATTGAAGGACCAGCAGAATTTACTTTTCTTGCGGCTAATCGTGCGCGACTTACCCGTGGTCGCATTTCTTTGCACGTTACACCAGCTGGTCGCGGCTACACTATTGATACACCCGATGGGCAAATTGTTGATATTAGTACGCATTTTGCCGTCAGTGTTGACGGCAAAGGAACCACCGAAGCGCATGTCATTAATGGTGCCATTACGGCTCGGGCAAATGACTCCTCGGATACCATTCTGTTGGCGCAAGACGATGCTGCCCAGGTTCATGCTGGTCAGGTGAAAAAACTAACAGCAAATCCCGGCGCGTTTTACACCACACTGCCCCCGGTGACACCGACAGCTCCTCCCTTTATACGTTGGCGTTTAGATGAAGGGCAAGGCAACTTTGCCAAAGCGCAAACGCATGGCTTTGACTCTGCTAATACCGATTTATATCTACGCGGGTTACGACCAAACCATGTACCAACCTGGGTTTCCGGTCATCAAGGACAGGCATTGGCATTTTCAGGTTCTGGCGCGTACGCTGCCAGTGATTTTCCCGGCATCGGTGGCACCAATGCCCGCACCCTCGCCTGTTGGGTACGTATGCCACAGGATTTCACCGCTGCAGATGGATTCGCGCTCATCTCCTGGGGACATTATTCCAGCACGAAATTCGGCTCCGTGTGGCAATTGGCACTTAACGCGTTGCCCAAAGATGGACCTATGGGACGCATTCGCATTGGCACCCATGGTGGCATGTTAGTCGGCACTTCTGACCTACGTGATAATCAATGGCACCATGTGGCCATTGTTATGTATGGTGGCATTCGACCTAATATTGGCACTCATGTTTTAGTGTATCTAGATGGCCAATTAGAACCAATCTCACATCGCACATTACGCTCTATCGATACAGAAATATCTGACAAAAACCACGGTGTTTGGGTTGGTCGCAATATAACAAACACCAACGACCAAATATCACATCCACAGGGTTTTCTACGTGGTCAGATTGATGATGTGGTCATTGTCGCCGCCGCGCTTTCACAAACAGATATTCGCCGCATCATGAATGGAGACGCCATAAAATAAATTATTGCTTAGGGCGCATTGGCATGGTGGACGACGCTGGGATTTCGCCGCGTAAAGCACGTCCAATTTGTCCCGTAAGCCATAAGTAATGATCACTGGGAACATCCACCTCCCGCAAAAATGGACTTGCGCCAATCGGTGGATTATTACTACATTTAAATATTGCGGTTCCTTCGTCTAATTCATCAAACATTGCGACATAAATCATTTTTGCGCCACCGGATAAAACCGCATTGGCTTGGCGCCACATAAATTGACCACCTTGACGTGGAATCTGGTCGAATTTTGTTTCTCCTTCGCGCATATTATGCCAGCTAAATCCTGGCCAGATAATTGGCATATAATCCCAACCATGTTTGTCGCACCACGCGATATCTGGTTTAACGGTTTTGTTAATCATATTCTGACTGTCGCGATCAACACTAAATCGACCAACGGACCACGGATTAATAATATCAGCCTTTTTTAGGACGCGATGTAAATCAACCTCGTTAATGGCATCTGCCTTGAGTTCACGGGTGTAATACGGCACGCCTACCATTATGGTATTGCCACCGTATTTCGGATCATCCTTAAGGAAGTCGATCAACTGTTCACAGTCTTTTAGCGAATAACCACGATCGTCATTAAATCCGACACCCCACACCACCACGAGCGGTTTGCCTCGATGCTTGAAGTAAGCCAAATCTTTTTCGTCACGTCCTATTCGCATATGGTCACATAATATTTTCCAGTCATCGGCAACCCGATGAAACGTTTCCGTTGTCAATCCCGATAAATCATACATCACCACATATCCACGACCTGTCTGGTTGGCAGCTGCTCGCGCATGGTTCAAGACGGTGTTACGATGATGAAATGCTTTTGCATCGCCGAGCTCATTGGCGAATCGCTGAACAAACGCGCCATCAATACCGTATTCGCGCATCCACTTAAAATGTAAATCAACCGTCGCTTGGCGAAATGAACTAAATATTTCAGCAACCGATCCATCTGCCAGACGAAATTCCGTCGGAAAACGATCACTGGGCGGCAATTCACTGACATCAGGCCATATTTCAATGTTACAACGCCCAGGAGCAAAAACACCCCGCCGGCCTAAATGCGTCCATCCACGACCACTACCATCACCTGGAACATTAAACCAACCCTGATAACCAGTAACAATTTTCCCAGTTAAGGTACTCGTATCAACGCCACGTTGACTAACTCCTCCATAAGGCGCGAGTAGCGCAATGCTCTCTGTTCGCGTCAACGCCGGTTCAGCGGCGCCAAGAGCGTAAGTTAATAAGAGGAAGCACCAAATAATTGCGGAACGCATAGTGAATACCCTTAACGCTAGTAACGGCATGACCTGTACAATAAATACAGTTAAATGCCACCCCGCAAATGGCAATCATGATACGATCACGATACTTCTGCTAATATCGATGTCTGGTATATTCCTTTTAAATAACACTTAATAGATTCCCGCAAAACAACGCAGCCCCATGAATTAATCACGGGGCCACTCTGGTTCTCATGAAAACCAGCTGAGATAAGCGGAAGGAAATCTACGCTTGCTGATTATTTTTTTGGCACTTTATGGATCGTGCTCATAAATTCCGCCGATATCGCTTCACCATCGGCAGTTCCTACCTTACAGCTCACGGCAAATTGCATCACGGGTTTCATGCTAGGAATTTCCAAATCCACACTGAGACCGTCAGCTGATAGAGTCGCCTTGGTAATAGCCACTACATCGCCATCCGTTTTCTTTTCGGGATCGTCAACTGAGTAAGTGGCAGAACCGTAGCCGTCCGTCCAACGATAATTCCATTGTTTGATGCTGTAATTACCAGGATCCGCAGCAGTCGATGGATCCAGTTTTGTGGTAAATGATAAACGAACGCCATTTGGTACGATTGCCAAAGAGCGACCCATGCGCACGGGTGTGCCCGTTGTGCGAACGCGATCAAATCCACCTGGTTTTACTGCGGTCGTTTGTCCCATACCTAATCCAACCACGTATAATTGACCATCAACTGGATTAAAGCGACCACGCAAACCGGCGGACGTTAGTTGAATAGGAAAACGAATAACGCCTCCCTGCATGACGCCGTCAATCTCTTCCATGTAGACTTTAAATAATCCCGATTTTCCATAACTCATGTGCAGGAGATCATCTTTAAATGGAGCCCATTTATCGCTGGTTACCCACACCTGACTGCAAGCCGAACTTTCTGTACGCTGCGGCATATAACAAATAGGCTGAGGATGATGGGGTTCTTTTCCGTGAGCCGTGTTTTTAACACCCAAGAAATCACCTTCTTTAACCCAATGAATTGGTGATGCAGGGACCCACACACCTTCATTATCCGATACGGTAATTTGACCATCGCTTCGTACCGCCGAACCATTCGGCATGCGCAAGCCAGAAGCATACGAAGTCAGCGTTTTACCATCTTTCGTCAACTTCAACACCGCACCCATATGTGGAGTTAATAATTGAAAACCACGGCCACCCGCACGTATTGCTCCACCAACTGAGAATACAAAATTGCCACTCGCGTCTGTATTCAAATCACAAACGAACGAATGAAACGACGGAGTCTGTAATAAATCCATGGTGAACATATGATAATAGTCGGCTTCACCATCTTTATCGAGATCATGAAGACGAACGATACCATCACGACAGGCGACATGAATAAGGCCGTCGACAATTTTAATTCCCAATGGTGCATGCATGCCAGCGGCAAAGCGACGCCATGTTACTTTCTTTAATTCCGCATCAATTCCTGAAACAATAAAAATATCACCATTTAAAGTTGCGACAGCCGCGGTGGTACCATCGGGAAAAAAGTCCACACCCGTTGGACGAACCCATGCCTGCCATGGATTAGTTTCCGGTAAACCAATACTATCGACGGCAAAACCACTAACATCTTTCCCAAGCGTACCCGTCGATTCTAAGGTTTCTTTCCATAAGGCCGGACCGCCTTTCGTTTTAGCCGACAAATCATTTGGCTTCGCGGTTG
>SYDV01000342.1 GCA_005801395.1 Planctomycetia bacterium
AAACGACCAATCAGTTCGCCTCGCGTACGTAATTGATAGAGTAAAGTAGGAGCAGACCGTTCGGTTACGGCAGTGGTATCATAAGCCATTAAATTACTACCAACAGGTAGATATAACATGGTATGTCCGGGTTCATTTTGTTCGGAGTACATAAATCCAGTAAGTTCATTTCCCACCGATAATTTTGGATAATTAATGACTCGGCCATCGGCGTCGCGCGCAAAAGTGATCACGTCACCACCACTATGGGCGAGGAAAAATAATGTTTGCCCTGGAATAAGTTGATGCTCTTGCACAACCATTTGGCCCGTCAGACGTAGTGGGCTTTCGCCGGTACCCGCAGGGAAAGTCCATTGGGCTGTGCGTGTGATGGCATCAATAGCCGAAAGTCTATTTTCAATAATCGTGAAAATAGAATTTAAAAATATTAATGGCGAATGCCTGAATTCATCGACGGTTTGCGGGAAAGTAATGGGGCGACTGTTACCCAGGCCTGTGTCGATTACTTCAATGGTCGCACGATTGGTCGTCAGTAGCAGAGACTTACCGAGGGGCACGGGAGTCGAGCTTCCAACGCCACCAGCTAAATCACTTTGCCATAAAGGACCGCGTGCGAGAGCTAATTGCACTTGAGCTTTGCGTGCTTGATAGGAAATGAGAAATGATTGAGCAAGGAAACCTGGTCGACGACTTTCGATAGTGACTCGTTCTTGCGGTAAATAAGTTACCCGATGTGACCACGGCCCCTTGGTGCCAGTGGGCGCGCGAATGATTTGTTCACTCCCGCTGCGTTTAATTAATAACGAAGCTAAATGACTGTCTAAGTGAATGATGCAAGGGATTTGGAAGCTGGCAGCGAAGTCAGCGACGCCTTTACTGGTGGCCGATTTGACTTGTACGGCCAGCGCATCTAGCGATGAAAATGCGGCTTTTTCATCGTTGCGTTCAAAGGCATTCAGTACAGCCTGTCCCGTTTCTCGGGCAAATTCGACCTCTAACGTCGTTAAGCGATCACGCGCTTGGCCAGCGTATTGTTCTCCCTTACCGAGACTGGCGCGTTTGAATGCCGTTAGTGCTTCTTGTTTACGGCCTGCTTGTTCGAATTTTTCAGCGCGTTCGTATAAGTCTTTGGCCGTTTCTACTTTGGTGTTCCAATCACTGGCTAGCGCGGTGAGTTCTCCGCGTAATTTAACGGGTAAATCATTCCTTAGAAGAATTGTTTGTAGCTGCGCGACAGCGCCATCCCAATCAAGCGATGCCCACGCCCGTTGAACATTTTCCATTTGCGCATGCACGGAAATAGAAATTTGATCGTCACCAACTTCGGCCAATAGCGCCGTCGCTTGGTCTGCGGCTTTGGTGCCTTGATAATGTGAACGAATATGTTGTAGAGTTTCTAATGCTTTGGGATGTTGTCCGGCAGCTTGTAACGCTTTTGCCGTTTGCACCTGTTCACTAGCACGTGCTTCGTAACTGGAATTGATTTGTTGATAGAACGTTTCGACATCACCGCTGATTAAGGTCCCACCATAATCAGTGCGCAGGGCATTTAATTCGGCAAATAACTGTTGGTATTCGCCAGCGCGTTCTTTTTCCGTGGCACGGGCTTTGATTGCATCGAATTCTTGACGAGCCTTGTCTTCGCGCACCACGGTTTTCCACCATTGGAATCCTGCCACACCGGCGGCGATCACCACAAAGAACATCATTAAATAGACTAAGACACGTGTGGCCTTACTGGTTTTAATGGCTTCCGAATTTTGCGCGTGGTTGAGGACTTGTTCTTTGATATTGCTGAAACGGCAATCAGTCTCTAATACCGCCTTTAAGGTATCTAGCGCTTGGCGTGGGCGCAGAGAACTCAACAAAGCATGCCACAGTGATTTGTATTCAACTAGGGCGTTTTCCGTTTGGCCATCCATCAAATAGGCTTTCGCCAAATAACGATGTGGGTCTGGCGAACGTGGTAGTAAATTTTTCGCTCGGTGACAGGCATCTATTGCTCGACCTGTATCGCGTGTATTGATGTAGGCCTGCGCTGCGCCAACGTACGCAATGGCGGCTTCATCGATGGCACCTAATTCGCCGAGTACTTTGGCACGATCAAACTGTAAATCAGGATCATCAGGAGATAACGCTAAAACCGTATCCAGATCCGCCCGCGCTTGTTCGAGGTCGCCTTGATCTTGAGCTAATTGAATGAGCTCTAAATACAGTTCGACGGCACGTGGACCTTGTTTGGTCTGGGCATAACATTCAGCCAATGGTCGCATCACTTCAGGTACCGGATTTTCCCGATGGATGGCTTCTAATAAAGTTAATGCGCCTTCGACGTCGTTACTGGCGCGCAACGCAATTGCGTCTTGCACGACTTCTTCTGCTACTCGTGCTCGCGCGACACCGGCAAGGACCAATTGCGCGGTAATTGCGTAGGTATCGAAACGAGTGACACCGACCGCATCGGCGACGCTATCGAGCGTGTGGCGACCATCGAGGTATCGCAATACCTTGAGCATTTCCGGATCGGTTTCTATGCTACGTAAATTATTACGTCCTTCGTTATCAACGACATAAAGCGCCGACGAGTCGGTGATGACTTCACGAATACGTCGCCATTCATCCTTGCGGCGTGTCGCTTCAAGTAATAATTGCGTGGTTTGCAATCCGACGTGGCCCATAGCGGCCACGTCTGGGCCTAGCAATTGGGGTACGGGGGCACCATCGGTGAAGGTAAAGTCGCCTTCTGTCCATTCGAAAATAGGACAAGCGAGTTCTTCGATACACCAAGCACAGACTTCATTCAGTTCACTATCCTGAATATAACCACTGGCGATGATGATGTCGCGCAGCGGTTGTCCTAAGGTATAGAGCCGTTGATTTAAATCAGCACACTGTTCCGGGGACAATAAATTTTTTCGTAATAACGCATGGAGCAGAAAGGCGCGTCCATCAGTCGGCGGTGCATCGACGAGTACAATTTGGCCGCCGTCAAAATAAATATGACGAACGCCTTGCGGGCTAGCGACCGACAAAGTGCCAGTCTGTCGATTCATCTGCAGCGTCTGAAAAATATCAGGCAGACTAACTGAGCTTAATTGGCCTTGAAAACCCATACGAAACCTGTCTGCAAGTTAGAGATTCTAAAGGTTACCGAATAACGCGTCGAGTTGATTTTTCATGTCGTCGGAGAATGTTTTGCCTAAGCCTTCGTTCGGCTCGTCTTCTGGTTTGCGTTTTGTCGCATCAGCAAGAACGACTTCTAATTGACCAGCCAATTCTTTACACAGCACTTGGATCATGCCAGCTTTAATGGCAGATCCGAATACGACAACGCAGAGGGTGCGTTCGCCGAGTAAGGTAATATGAATGCTTTGGCCTTGGCCTTGATGAAAAAGTACGCGGAATTCAGGTTCACCCAATAAACGCGCAACTTCACGGGTGCTGGCAAAAGAGCCGGAAACTAAGGCAGCTAAAGCAGAAGTATCTTGTTTAAAAAAGCCTTGGCGGGCAACCATGTGGCCTTCTTTGTCGATCACGAGCGCGCTTTGCGCGTTCGCTTTCTTTACGAAGGTCAACAAGATGGAATTAATGCGTTCAGTATCGGCGGCGTAGAACACCAACCGGCGTAAACGCAGGGCATCATTATCACTTACCATTGGCACCCTCCCCAGCGGCGGCAGGGGCAGCCGCTGTAGGTGTTTTTACCGGTGCATCAGCTGGGGTATCAGCAGGTTTAGGCTCAACT
>SYDV01000028.1 GCA_005801395.1 Planctomycetia bacterium
GATCACCTGGGTCAAAAAGCAAAAAGAAAAACCGTTTTTTCTATTCTACGCTACCACTTTGCCACATGGCAGCTTTCACATCGATGATCTAGGAGAATATGCCAACCGCGAAGGCTGGTCTGAATTACAAAAAACCTACGCCGCCATGGTCACTCGCTTAGATCGCGATGTCGGTGAATTAATTACTACATTGAAAGAAATGGGGGTTGATGACAATACCATTATTATGTTTGCCGGAGACAACGGCTCATCGTTCGCTGAAAATTCTGAGGTGGGCACATTCTTCGATCAATCCATGGGCGGAGCCATTCGTGGATATAAACGTAGTATGTACGAAGGTGCCTTGCGCCAGGCAGCGTTGGCTCGGTGGCCAGGGAAAATTCCCGCTGGTCGCGTAAGTGATGAACCATGGGCATTTTGGGATTTCCTGCCCACCGCAGCCGAACTCGCCGGCGCAATAATTCCCGCGACCTGCAAAACAGATGGATTTTCATTGGTGTCATTTCTCAAAGGTGGACCCGCACCAGCACGCGATTATTTTTATTGGGAACTGAGCGACGGTAAAAATTCCATTCAAGCCGTACGATTCGGCGATTGGAAAGCGGTACGTAATTATTCTGACGTACCAACCGAACTCTACGACCTTAAAACCGATAACGGTGAGAAAAACAACGTTGCCGCGCAACAACCTGATCTTGTGAAAAAAGCGGAAGCGCTCATGTCCTCAGCTCGTACCGACAATGCTGACTTCCCCTTTAATTCACTGCCAAAACCAAGCGGCAAGAAAAAATAACCTCGACGACCTAGTCAAAGAGCCACACGGCTCTAAACGCCTGCCGCAATTCGGTGATCAACATCCAATAACTCTACTCAAGTTTATTCGCCAGATAACCACAGGCGAGCGATCCTGCGTTTCCATCGGGAAGCAAGTCACACATATCCTAATTTCACGCGTTGAGCGTCTCCTGTTCAGCCATAGATCAACCTGCTATTATTCTACATGATCCGCAAAGCATTTATCATGAGCGTTAATCCAGGTTGCGAAGCTGAATATCAACAGCGCCATCAACCGATCTGGCCCGAACTAGAAAAAGTTCTGCGCACACACGGTGTTCACCAATATTCCATATTTTTTGACGCGCCATCTCGGCAATTATTTGCCTACGCGGAAATCGCCAATGAAGCTCAATGGGCGGCAATTGCGACAACGGATGTCTGTCAGCGATGGTGGAAATCCATGCGGCACCTCATGCCAACCAACATCGACCACAGTCCCATCGCGGTATCGCTCAACGAAGTATTCCATTTGGAATAAAGCGACTGCTGGCGCGCTAATTCACGTACACAAATTCGTTGGAGCAAATTAAAGCCTGGGTGTAAAGTTCCCATGGTTTAAGTGGTGCGCGATCAACCATGGTGCCTTGGTTGACCATACCACCGTATTTATTTTTATCCCCGGTATCTTTCGGAGCACTTGGTTTGGGTGCGGCCTTCGCCCGTTGGAATTCCGGTTTCGCTGCTTCGGCGATAAAACTCAGGGCCAATTTGATTTCTTTGTCCGAGGGCTGACGTTGAAACAATGCACCATATAATATTTTTACGCGCTCAGCATCATTCGCCGCCTTACTTATATCTTCGCGCGACATCAAATTACGCGCGGCACCGGCTGCCATGGGGCTATTGAGAAAGAACAACGCTTGTTGTGGCACAATAGTGTTCACGCGCTTCGTATTGGCCATATCTGGATCGCTAAAATCAAACTGAATCATCATATCCGACAGCGCTAATCGATCCACGAAACCATAAATACTACGTCGGTACGAATACGGTTCTTCTGAAATATTCACAGGCCGACCGCCCATCGTGCGATCCATTTGACCGCTGAGCTGCACCATCGAATCACGAATTGATTCGAAATCGAGACGGCGTAAATTCGCCCGCCAGTATAGTTTATTATCGGGATCTTTGGTCTCAAATGCCGGATTCGCAGCCGCCGATTGTTGATAGGTTGCTGAGAGTAAAATGCGACGGTGAAGGGATTTCATGGACCAACCATCGGCAACAAAGCGGCTTGATAGCCAGTCAAAAAGCTCTTTGTGGACTAAGGGTTCGCTCATAACGCCCATGTCATCGGGTGTCGTCACAAAACCATCACCGAGGTGGTACATCCAAACCCGATTGACCGCGACGCGTGCGGTCAGTGGATTTTTTGCATCCGCAATGGATTGCGCTAATTCCAAACGACCACTACCAACGGTAAAGGCTTTGCGTTTTCCTTCAGTCAATATTTCCAACGTGCCACGGGGAACTACCGGACCTTTTTTATTTCGTTCGCCGCGAATATACACGTAACTGTCTTTCGGTTTATCTGTGTCTTTAACCACCATCGCCCACGCAGGAGAGCCAGGATGAGTTAGGCGCAAATGGTTGATTGCCGTCATTTTAAAGTTTCGAGTAGTCACTTCTTCGAGTGGTAATTTCTGAAAGAATTCCATTTGTTGTTCGCTAGTCACCAGTTGATCGGCAGCAACATAAGCATACGGGTACATCATTAATTCTACGATCGCGGGATCCACGGTTGGAATTGGCTCGCCGAGTTTGCTGAGGGCCGTCATATACGCGGGAGCGTCTTTGGCTGCGGCTTGAATTAATCCGGCGTAAACGGTTGCCACTTCGGCCAACGTTTGCGGTTTAAGCTCACTGAGGGCTTTTGCCACGAGCGGATTTACCGGATGCTTTTTATCGTTTAAGGCTTGTGCTATCGTCGTTGGCGCTTTTTCTGCAAATTCTTTGGGTTTTAGCCGCGACAAACGAGCATAGACCCCAACCACGGGATGCTCAGGTCGGACCTGTAAAGCATTAACGATCTCTCTGATTTCATCGCGATTTTCTGGATGAATTTTATATAAATCAGCAATTTCACGACGTTCCGGCGCACGACCATTAATCACCACCAAACGTAAGAATCCTTCTGCATTCTCCTGAAAAGCGAGGAGACGTTTCTGAATAACCTCATAATACAAGGTGCGATTTTCAGCCGTGAGCGCAGTCAGCTTCGCTTGATAATCGGCGGCCTGGGCTGGATCAATTGTTCGTGGTAATTCTGGCAGATTGTAGTTTTCTTGAATATTATTAAAAATTCCGTGCAAAGCGTAATAGTCTGCAGTTGAAATCGGGTCAAACTTATGGTCATGACAACGTGCGCAAGATACCGTCAAACCCATCATCGATTTCGTCACCGTATCGATACGTTCGTCGATCATGTCATCGAAATTCTCAAAGCGCTTGCCAACCGTTACAAAGCCAAGGGCAGCCAAACGTGGATCATTGGGTTTAATATCTGGCAATAAATCTGCCGCTAATTGTTCGATTAAAAAATCATTCCACGGTTTATCATTATTAAACGCTTCTATGACATAGTCGCGATAGGTCCAAGCCGAACGTAAACGGTAATCTTCCCAGCGATATTTATTGCCGTTACTTTTTAAGCCAATGGTGTCGCTATAACGCGCCGAATCGAGCCAGTGCCGACCCCAACGTTCGCCATAATGCGGCGAGGCCAATAAACGATCGACCACTTTGGCAAATGCGTCTGGTGATTTATCTGCCACGAAAGCGCTGATTTCATCCGTTGTTGGTGGCAAGCCTATTAAATCATAGGTCACACGTCGAATAAGCGTTTCCCTATCCGCTTGCGGATTGGGCTTCATGCTATTGGCGCGCAATTTTGTCAGCACAAAGGCATCAACTTCGTTGCGAATCCATCCATCTTTCATCACGGGAACGACGGGTTCTTGCACAGGTTGATAAACCCAATGTGCGCGTGCCTGATCGGTCAATCCTGTCATTTTCGTGGCGGCGCCATCACGAGGATCTGGAGCACCCATTTTTATCCAGGCATATACGTCAGCAATTTTTTCGTCCGATAGCTTACCACCTTCTTTTTTGGGCGGCATTTGCACATCATCATGCGTATAGAGCAGTGCTTGGTAAAATAAACTTTCTTCCGGTTTCCCAGGAACAATGACCTTGCCTGTATCTCCACCTTTTTGCCAACCTGCTCGTGTGTCGAGGGTCAAGCCGCCTTTAGATTTTCCGGCTGATCCATCATGACATTTTTGACAATGGTCAATCATTAATGGTCGAATCTTAGATTCAAAAAAAGCGATCCCTTTTTTATTCGCCGGCGATCCTGCGTTACTAGCATTCATGGCGTCCATCGCGTCCATCGCAGGTTGCGATGCGGGAGCCAAGTCTGGAATTAGTTTTGCTTCTTTGGTATTTTCTTTATTAACTACTTTATTGTCTTCCTGCTTTTTCACTTCTTTATCAGACGCTGGCGCAGGAACTTTTTTAACCTCATTATCCGCAGCAGACAAAGAAAGCCCGAGGGCGGCAACCAGGGTATAAACCAGTGCCGTTTTCACGGCCGTGCCCACACTGCCCGAACTATTGATCAGGCGCGGCCCGCTCACGCGATGATCTCCTCGATGACTTGACCGAAGTTATCAGTTAATCGGAAATCTCGACCATTATAACGATAGGTTAATTTGGTATGGTCATAACCAATTAAACGCATCAAGGTGGCGTGCAGGTCATGAACACCCACTGGTTTATCCACCACCTCGTAACCAAGTTCGTCGGTTTCACCGTACGCCATACCACCCTTAACTCCGCCACCTGCCAACCAATGACTAAAACAATGACCATGATGATCGCGACCAGAATTTTGATCGACTTTTCCGGGCGTCGTGACCGTGCGACCAAATTCGCCGCCCCACCAAACGATGGTGGAATCCAGCAAGCCGAGTCGTTTGAGGTCTGCCATCAATGCTGCTGCTGGCTGATCAATTTCGGAGGCTTTTTTTGTCAGACCATTAAACAGACCGGAGTGATGATCCCAACCACCCACATCAATTTGCACGAAACGTACACCGCGTTCAATTAACCGACGGGCACATAACAATCGTGCGCCATTTTCACTCTTGCCATATAATTCACGAACTTCTTTTGATTCCTTACTAATATCAAAGGCTTCAACTGCCTCAGTTTCCATACGATACGCTAATTCAAACGATTCCATGCGCGCTTCTAATTGTTCATCACCTTTGAATTTAGCCAAATGAGTCGCATTCAATTGACCGACTAAATCTAATTGTTTTCGTTGGGCAGGCGCGACACCAAAATCATTACTTAAATTGGAAAGCACCCGATCAACTGGTTTATTTGCTCCAAAATCTGCGCGTGTTCCTTGATACATGCTGGGTAAAAAAGATGCCTGACGCCATTCACTTGCGCCGCCCAGGGTGATAAAACCTGGCAGACTACGATTTCCACTTCCCAGGCCGTACATCACCCATGAACCAACACTTGGCTTGCTTTGAATGAGTGAACCCGTGTGCATCATTTTCGCGGCTGGACCATGTGCTGGCACATCGATGGTCATCGAACGCAAGACACATAACTCATCAGCAACTTCGGCTAATTTTGGAAATGCCGAACTCATCGGCAAACCGGATTTACCACTAGGGGTAAAGGTGAAAGGCGAAGGGAATACCACGCCACCCCCCAACCTGGGAACCGCGGTATCACTGTAGCGTTCCATGCCGGGTTTCGGATCAAACGTATCAACGTGGCTTGGCGCACCGCTGGCAAATAAATGAATAATCGCTTTCGCTTTATGCGGCAACGGCGGATTGCGGACACTAAGTCCACCGCCATCGCCGTAAGCCAAACCGCTACCAATTGAACTGCCAAACAAGGATGCCGCAGCAACCCCTCCAAAGCTAATACCCATGCGTCGCAAGAATTCTCGTCGTGCTAAATCAGTGGAATGATATTTCGATGAGTTAGACATGGATCACCTCGCTTATAGTCATACGGGTCGGGCACTCGTTTCATTGAGTGATTTTTGTAGGAATTTCCTACGACATGAAACTAGCCCCCTGATTGTTGAGTTGGATAGGCAATTAGTCGAAAAAAAGAGCTCGTGATTCGCTCAATGGTGTGCATGGAAAGTTGTGACAGTGAAAAATAACAACTTTCATTAGAACGTAAAGATGCGCATAGCGGAACGCCTTTGGTAGGACCAACACCCAAAATGACGCCATCCCTTTGCCGTTGATTTGGTGCACATTTGAAAAAGGCGAATGGCTGATTTCCCATGCCTGGTTAGTTCACATTTTCTCAGCACTGAGACCTAGAACATCCCACTTGGTCGCCCCTACCGTAACAGAGACCTTGATCAGCCGTGATGTACCCACTCAACGAGACGTTTTGACGGTCCTCGGCAAAAGATTTCTGCCTGTGAAAATTACACTGATAGATATGACTTTTGCACTTGGCCAAACAGGTATTGATCATCACCGGATTTAGCCTAAGAGTTGCAACAATCTTATCATGTTAAACATCATCGCCTCTCTTCATCGCCTCTCTTCATCGCCTCTACACCCAACTCCTTTCCTCACCCCTTTCGTCATTAGGGCAAAACAAATGAAACATCGAATACCGAAGAGGGCTGTTGCTTTGACAGCATTTCTTTCGTTCATGTGTCCAATCACTGCCTTTTCTTCGGAAGTGGGCAAAGACAATGCAAAAACAGAAGTGCCCAGTGTTGCATTAAAAGTGGTGCCGCTTCCTATTGCTGGACAGGCACTCACGCCTAACGACGTCACGTTAGGGAAAATTGCGCTGTCCGAAAAAAATGGGACGGTTATTCCCAAGAATCAATTTGTAAACACGGGCAAGGGTTGCGACCTGAGTGTCCTAGGGATTTCTTTGAATTTTTCCGGAATAGCCAACAATGTTTCGGCGTCATTTCAAAATAGTAAACCGATTAATATTAAGTCATTTCGTGATGGCTTGGTCAATATTCCAATCCCCACCAGTTATAAAGGCGCCATTCTAGCCGTTCCTATTATTACCGGTGCAAAGACTGGTTATACGGCTCATTATCGCTCCGGCTCCGTGGCCATGGGTAAAATTAAGGGAACTGCCCTATTTCTGTATGATGACAACTTTGATGGCCTTTATTCGAAATCGAATGACGTGCTATCGATTGATAGTGGTGTGGTATTTGCTCCACTATCCAAATACGTTGCGACTGCTGACGGCCTCATGAGCATCAGCGCGATCAAAGAAGATGGCAGTGGACTGGAGTACGATTATAGCACGAGCGAAACGGGAAAAATTGATGTCCGTTTCCTTAACCCGCTCGCTGAAACGCATGCCGTTTTCACAGGGCCTGAAGGAACGCCTGTCATAGTAAGTGTGCCAAAAACGCAGCTCACCTTACCTGGTGACTACAAATTATCACACGGTCTGTTGGTTAACCGCAGCACGGGCATCACTTATGCCGCTATTTTACCAGGCAAAAGCGAAACCATTACGGTCAGCAAAGGTGACGAAACAACCAAGGCTGTTTTTGGCGGTCCTTTCACTGGTGAAGTTCCCATAACCGTAACTCCTGCGGGTGGCACCAAGGCGAAATTGCTGAATATTTCCTGGCCTCCCATCAAAAATCTGCAGGGAAAAAATGGGGAATATTATGTCGGCTAC
Organism: Planctomycetia bacterium; assembly: GCA_005801395.1. The sequence continues at coordinate 7,558 of SYDV01000028.1, forward strand.
CGCATAAAAGGTGGTTCCGCTAGCGTATTGATTAATGGAAAGCAGGTGGGGTCCGCCAGCCCCCCGTGTTGAGGCAAACCCTACGGATACTCCGGTGGAGTTCCAAACGATGCTTCCTCAATCACAGTGACGCTGGATGCTGATATTGAAGGTATTGGCAAAGTAAGAATTACCCAAGAAGTAACGCTCTAGCCCGAAAAAAAAGGGCTATCGGAAGATATGCCCTTTTTAATACATCACGACGCAACACAAAACGGCAATCACTCCATGTATTCATGGGGTGATTGCCGTTTTGTGTTTTGGATATTCATCATCATTCTCAAAGGTTTTCGCCATATGAGATGATGAGCAATTGCGACAATCATCACCAATCATCTCTGCTCTTATCACCCACCTATTATTAATCCTAAATCAGGAAATCCATGATCCCCGCTACCCATTATAACTTTTCTCCTCTCGATCAGATTATCGCAAACGTCATTGCACCTGCGGCCGATACCGTTGATCGACAAGGTCTATTTCCCCGCCAAGGTATTGATGCGCTGGCAAAAGCCGGCCTGCTCGGGCTCGTCAGCGCCAAGGATCTCGGCGGCGCTGGTTGCGGTTTATTTGAAGCGGCGCAGGTCATTGAACGACTGGGTAAAGCGTGCAGTTCCACCGCCATGGTGGTGTGCATGCATTATTCAGCAACCGCAGTGATCGAAGCCTATGGCCCTACCGACGTACGCCGAGCCATCGCCACAGGCCAACACCTAACGACGCTCGCATTTTCGGAAGTCGGTTCACGTTCCCATTTTTGGGCGCCGCTTTCCACAGCGACCGCCGTCGGTGAACAGGTAAAATTAGATGCCAAAAAATCGTGGGTTACTTCTGCTGGTGAAGCTGATTCTTACGTGTGGTCGAGCAAACCCCTGGCTGGCGCTGGTGCGAGTAGTTTGTGGTTAATGCCCAAATCCGCCGTTGGTCTAACAATAACAGCCCCTTTTGACGGACTCGGCCTGCGTGGAAATAATTCCTCGCCGATAACCGCCACTGGCGTCATGGTGCCCACCAGTGCCATGCTCGGTGCCGATGGTGGTGGCTTTGATTTAATGATGGGCACCGTGCTACCGTGGTTTCAATTAATGAACGCCGCCATGTCGATCGGTTTGATGAACGCGGCGGTCGAAGCGACGGCCAAGCACGCTAACCAAGCTCGTTTTGAACATCTTGGACAGTCACTTGCTGAGCAAAGCGTGCCACGAGCAAAAATTGCAAAAATGCGACTACAAGCGGACCTGGCCCGGGGTTTATGGCTCGACACCATGGCCGCCATCGCGGCTGATCGTCCGGACAAGATGTTGCGAGTGTTGGAAGTGAAATGGGCAGCCTCTGATGCGGCGTTGGAAGTCACCGATCTTGGCATGCGCGTCTGTGGCGGAGCCGCGTTTCGACGTGAAGTCGGCATCGAGCGTTTATTCCGTGATGCACGTGCCGCTGCAGTCATGGCGCCAACGTCCGATGTACTAGCCGATTTCATTGGCAAGGCCGCGTGCGGATTACCTTTGTTCTAGCCGTTATGCCTAACGGTATCATTATTCGCACGACGTTCGCGGTCGCATGCCACGACGTCCTTTAATTTTCTCTGGAGCAACTCATGTCTTCTGATTCGGCTCTCATACTCGGTGCCGTCGCTTATGACCCCAAAGTCGTGTCCATCTGGGAAGGATTTAAAACTTTTTTCCAACTCAAAGGTCTGCCCTTTGACGTGGTGCTTTACACCAATTATGAACGTCAAGTAAATGCCTTAATGGATGGCCATATCACCGTGGCATGGAATTCTCCCTTAGCCTGGGTTAGGACACGACGACTGGCTGAATCTGCCGGACTGATCGCGAATGCTTTAGCCATGCGCGACTCTGATCAGGATCTCACCTCGTTAATTTTATCACGCTCTGATGGCGCTATTCGCTCCATCGCAGATCTGAGTGGAAAAACCATCGCGACTGGCGCAATTGATTCGCCACAAGCAACGCTGTTGCCGTTAAACCACCTTCGCAACCACGGAATCGTGGTTGGCAAAAATGCGCAAATAAAACGCTTCGATGTACTCGTAGGAAAACATGGCGATCACATTGGCGGTGAACGCGAAGCGGTGCGGGCGCTGATGCGAGGCGAAGTCGATGCGGCCTGCATCATCGACAGCAAC
>SYDV01000343.1 GCA_005801395.1 Planctomycetia bacterium
AACGGCGACTGGTTCGCCAGCATCAATTCGATCTAATGCCGTTTTGCGGATATATTCTAATGTTTTGTGATCAATGCTGCGTCCATCATGTTTCATAATTATTATACGGACGGGAATCAAATACGTTGTAGACTAAACTAATTACTAGGTAGTAAAAATGTTTCTGATGATCTTTTTATCGCTCATCTAAGGCTACGCTATCCGTCTTTATCTTCAGAAGGTGCTCAAGCTCTCTTTCAAGCGTGGTCCTTGGCATCGCGGTCGCAGGCCAAGATCATAGAGCTGGTTCAAGGGGAATGGAAATTAGACTCACACTTTTATACGGAATTTTGCATGTATAAAAATGATGGCGAGCATTCCTTTAGGACGATCCGTGAATTTTTAGAAGACACCTCTCCTGCCAATGGCTCTCAAGAAAAATTGGCTAGCATTAAAGAGACGGCAAATGGCGATAAAAATAACGACAAGATCGCAGGAAAAACACTTTCCTACGAGGTAGCAGATGAGCTTGAAGAAAATGGCATGGATGCACTCAAGTTGATTGCTCAAATAGCCAGCGGCGGCAATAAACGGTTAGATACCCTGCTAAAATCCGTGCAACAACAGGCGTTTCTCAGTCTTTATTACGCCCACAAAATTCGTGGCGCAACTTTTTTAGGCGTTCCGAAAGAAATGAAAAAACTAGCGGCACAAAATGAAATGCGCCAAGCTTACGGTTGGTGGATGTACTACGTCAATGCAATGGAATCGATGTATGAAGCGGAAGATTTCCGCACCTATGAAGTGAAAAATCTTGGTTGGCATTTTTGGGATAAATCAGTTTTAGCCGAATATCACGATCTTGGCGGAAGCGGAACACCCCCATTACCTCAATTGCCGGCCTCGTCGTTAGCGCCGATTATTATCTCTTCGACAAATGCGAACTACACACTTGGCTCGACTTTCACCTACCACATTATGGCCACTAATTACCCAACCATGTTCGCGGCAGCCGATCTGCCCAGTACCCTCACCATTAATCCGACCACCGGAGTAGTAAGCGGTAGCATAGCTTCTGTCGGACAGACCACCTTCACGGTAACCGCCACAAATTCATCGGGAGTTGGTTCACAGGTAGTGAAAGTCACCGCGAAAGAACCAAGGGCCAATGCGTCGCCATCCATATCAAATTTACCTGATTTTACCGTGGAAGAAAATAAATTACTCGGTCCCATCTCACTCACCGTAAAAGATAATGAAACGCCTGCGGGATCATTAATCCTGACAGCAACTTCATCCAATATATCTTTGGTGCCGATTTCAAACATCGTCTTTACAGGTAGCGGAGCCAATCGCATGATCACGATCACTCCTCTACCGAACAAAAATGGCAAAACGACCATCACCGTTACGGTGAGCGATGGCTCGCTCAGTCAGAGCACGCGCTCTTCAGTCACGGTCAAAACTATAAAATAATAACGCTCCAACTCATTGGTCATGACGAAATTGTTTCCCCGGGTCGCGCGACATGCGCGACCCGGGGCATAGGACAGAATCCCGTTGGGGATCACTAACAAATACTAGTCAACCTATCCGGGATGTGCTAGAAATTGTTTTGGATTGTATACCAATTCCAAATCTGCATTACCTAAACTAACTAAGATTGAACCATCACTTTCCCGGGCGCATCGACCTATGATGCATTGAATTTTTACGGACTACGAATGCGAATGAAGCATTGACTGGAGACGCGGAGATCGGTCGAGGTAAACATAAGTGATTCCTCCGCGAACATCTGCGTTATCCGCGACTCCTGTGAGTCTGAGGCACCTTATACCGGTTAAAATCTTTTTGGTCAGCGCATGCCGGAAGGCTCTGGTTCATACGTAATTCATACTGCATAGGTGACCAGAAATTGGCATTGCCTATCCAGAATTATATTTCAGGAATCTTAAAAAATTATTGCTTCGTATTAACGCGCCGACGGACTACCAATGAGTTGGTTCGTTAATGAGGCGTTGAATAAAACTAATGGTGCCTACTGGGTTAACTTGCTTACCTTGTGAGCGATCATCCTGCGACAGATTGATCGGTCGGTGAATATATGAGCCGGCTTGCTTCGGCTCAAATTCATTTTCTAAAAGCGCGTAATCGCTACTCGCAACATGTGCGCTCCACTCAATTAAATACTGCAAACGAATTTCTTGTGCTTGGTACACAGCGAACAGTGATTCCCCTCCGCCGGCGAAAAAATCCTGTTGCCCGGCACTCACAACCTCACCCCAATTGCGGAAACCTTGCGTGTCGCCGACGCCACAAGTGATAACGAACGATGCCGGGCCTGCACGCCAAACACGAAACCATGACGGTATATGACGCCCCGAGTCAATTCGTTGGTCACCATTAATGTACTGCGCGGGGGTCATAAGATTATCATATTTCTGCGGATCTGCTTTTGCCACATACGGCATGAACATCTCAGGGCCGGAAATGGCAATGGGATTCACGGCAACTCGTGGAGAAACGGCGTAGGGCGGACGCATCATAACATACATCGGACAACGTTTGGCTGGGCGCTCGGCATCGGTTAAATTTAAATCCACCCACTTATCCCATGTGCCAGCAGTTTCCAATCCCAGTTTATTGCCGTTCTCATCAAGCGGACCTGGTTTTCCCGTTCGCACATCAATCCATCCAAATGCCTCGCGACGTACGGTTAAAAGTCCCCCACTAATAGGTTTCGGGGACCATCCTAATCGGGCTTTTTCCATGACAAAATTACAGGCCGCCACCATCATAATGTGCGCCTGCGCTTCGCGCACGGTGTTCGAAGACTCTTGCACGTCACTACGCATACGAACCAAAAATGTTAGCGCCATCGCGGCCAACAACGCAGATATTCCAGCGACAATAATTAAAATAGTGCCATTGCGGTGACTATTAGTGCGATTCATAAAGGTGTTATTCATTAGGGTTTAAAATCCAAATGTTTATCGTTATTTGTGTCATTAGGACCATGCCAGGCAGCCCATCCTGCACCTGAGCCGGCATTGCCCGGCTTACGCTGTTGGCGAGCTCCACGCATGGTCGTACCGAGAGCGGAAAAACTTAGTTCGGTTAATTGACCGGTAACATTATTTACTAATTGAATTTTATTAAGACAGACAAAACGATTGTGGTTAAAAAATCGGGTAACCTGCAATTCAACATTTGGCCAATGATTCGGCTTGGCCTCCAATTGTGGCTTTGAAGATAACGATGTATTCATAAATTCATCAACCGTCCCTGTATGGGAACCAATTCCGGTTACTATCCTAAGACGGAAATTGTCCTTATTAATTTTACCCGCTCCGCCAAGCGGCTTAAGCGGCACAAGAAAAAAGGTCGTGTTTTTAGTGCAACGGTATCGACCTTGAGCGAAACTTGATCCACCATCACTACTACGAAAATTGTTAGGACCAGTACTCGATGAGTTCTTGGTAAATTCTGGTATTAAATCGAATTTCGTCCCGACTTTACCAATGTAAGTATAGAGCATCGAAGGGGGTAGGTAATCGCAAAAGGCATAATACCCGAGATTTTCGTGCAACATTTTCATTTGATCGAACAACCAAGTATGATTGGCGGTAAAACCCGATTGAGAAGTAGACGCAAAGATCGAATAATCTCCAAATCGTCCTATTGATTGATCAAATTCAGCTGTGTTTGCACGCCACCAAGTGCGTGAAGAGCTCACTGGCCACGGATAAGTTGCGTCCCAATTTTTATCGTTTTCGCGTTCTGAATAAACATACGCTCCCTGAATGGCCATCGTGGTTCGATTTGATGCGGTCGGCAGTTGGGAAAACGGCAAATTGGGATTACGCAAGGCTTGATCGGTACTGTCCTTTGATTGTGGATTGTCATAAGCCGTCCAGAAATCGAGTTCATGCAACGCTTCACTGAAACCAGCGCGTAATAAACTGTTTTCTAAGGCTAAACGATTAGCCGAAGTCACCGTTTGGCTGGTGATGCGAAACCCTGCCATTGCGGCATAGACCAATAGCATGCCCATTGAAATTGCGATCATTAATTCAAGAAGCGTGAATGCGTAACGAACAGGTACGGATAATATTTTCATAAGCGTCTTCTTTCGTCGAATAAGCGTTTAGTTAACGAATGGCTCCGTGAACCCGCATGTCGTAGTAATTAAAACGCGCAACCGTGACCGCGCGCATCCGCACCGAACGCGGCACCGTTCCGCGATCAAGTGTCTGATTTGCATTTCGATCTGCGCCCCACTGACCGAGGAAGCGTTGCATATTAATTGGATTCAGACCTTGATCGGTCGTATTATTACCAACATCGTCAATTCCATGGACTCCTGGAATTCTATTACTGCCAGGTGGAGTTTTCGTGCCTGCGGGAAAACCGCTCATGTCGCCATTAAAAATCAGGATTTTTTCCGGGTTGCGAAAGGTGAAAATGTGATGATCCATCCATCTTTGACCCGAACAAAGTTCAGAAAACCGTTTATTAGTGCGAGGTGCCTCTTTCACATAACGACCAGCGTCGACCGGTGCGCTTGCTGCCGTTTCAAAATCTTCGTAAGCCTGCCAATCAACCGCCCATACCACGATTTGACGACAGCGCTCTGCTGCCTCAAATGGGGCGGTCAACGTGGAATTATCATTCGGCCCCCATACGGAATCCCACAATGCGTCAGTTGCGAGTGCTTTTGGATAACTTTGGCTAACGCCGGCATTAATCACTTTATGTGTCGTAACGGGTTTCCACTGCTCAGCATTTTTTATCGGTGCAGAACCAAATATTATTCCGGTTTGTTTAATTCCCAATAGATCGTATTCCATCAGCGGCGTATCCATCATGATGGCCCGCTGCATGAGCCTGGGCGCGCCCCAATCATAGGGATAACGAGCCGCAAACTGAGTACCAAGGAACAATGCATTTTCATGCATGTTCAATACTTCCGGTTTATTAAACGTAACGCCACCAGCGGCGGTTACGTTTGTCGCTAGCATGATTGGCCCGACGTGCCCCATAATGCGAGCAGCTATTACTTGAAGATGGCGGTTGGTAGGCGAAGGGAAATCCGTTAATAACGTGCCATCATAACAATCCTTCGGAACTTTAGCCGTATCCTTGCACCAACTGATCGTTTTCTCTGCGTATATTCTGGCGAGATTTTGCAGCTTAGGATCGGTGATCAGTGGAACAACAAGAGGTGCTTTCACGTTCAAATCCTTTGCGGCTTCCCTCAGATACTCCCAATAAGCTACGTGAACATCTACTAATCCAGATTCACCTAATGCGCTTAATTCTTTGAGGTTCAAATTCTCCCATAACATTACATCCCATTTGGGATTTCCCGCCGGTTCGTCAGGGAATCCTGGCTGATGAACCGGACGAAAGTAAGTTTCACCGGCGGCACCGATATCGGGATCTAAATTTGACGGACCGCGCGGTGATTTGAGATATTGTTTTCGAATTACATGGATAGGCGGTGAAGGATAAGCGGCGTAATAAGGCCACGCCTTTTGCGGCAGATGGATTAGAGCATTATTTTGCGGATAGCCGACTACACCGATCACCAAGCGCTGAGCTTCATTCGGAGGAGTAGTCGGAGCAAAACCGCTTTCCTGAAATCCGGTAGTAGCGAGCGGTTGCGAGTAATAAATGTACCCACCCTCTGAGATAACGCGCTGAATCTCATCACCATCGCTGTCCAGTCGCTTAGCGATATCAATTGGCAAGGGAAACATGCCGTTGGCATAATTTGACACCCGTGATTCTAGATCCGGATGCTGATTCTTGTAATTGATGTGAACATCCCATGGCTTCTCGGCTTCACAATCGACGAGATTACGGTTATGGCTTGCCGCATTCGACTCAACTAATTCAAGCGCCTTAGCCGAGGCCAGAATCTGATATCGTGCCATCTGTTGTGCTTTGATGCCCGCTGGCAAAAGCATTAACACACTCACCACACCGAATGACACTATCGCGAGCGAAATGCTCACCTCAAACAGTGTAAATCCTGATCTTAAATGAAATGACCGAATCATGATCGCCTCCTCGCGCATACGACAACTAGGAATTTGAGCTTTTATAACTTTGGCTAGACAGCCGCGCCATTAAGACATCTCTGGCCATCGAAAACCAGACAACTTTCTGACAGTGTATTAATACAAATGCAGTCGGTGATTAATACACACACCCAAATTAAATCTATTTAAAACAAAATAGATCATCCGCCTTTTATGGCATATATCCATAGGCGCGGCGGACTCATCGAATTAATGCCGTGGTAAAACGCGAAGGCTGCACGACCCATAGATGAGTACCATGGTGACATTGAAAGCCGCGACTGATTTTACACGTTGATAGGATAATTATTATTCTATGGTGTTTTTCCTGATATATTTTATTGGCCCACGCACGACTGACGCTTCGATGATTTTACTGACCGCAATTGCAGCGTCCGCAATCCAACTTTTTCGCCGATTAAATGCGGGATTAATTGGGAGTGGCTGCTGGATTTTTTGCTGAGAAACAGGCACGGCTGTCTTATCCGCGTAAACCTCAACCTGTTTGGCATGGTCGACGACAACAACAGCGCGTTGTTCCAGCTTTTTGGGCGTGAACTGATCGGAGGTCTTGAACAAAGCCCAGCGGGCACTTTTAACCGCGTTGTCTTTCACCTAATCTCCTGGTTCCTTTGGTTGCTATGACTACATAGCCCTCGTGGCGGGTTTGTTACCGAGAATCCTTACTGGTCACGCTACTTCGGCTGTAACACCAGGGGCGAGCATTCGTTTTGCGCTATGGCTACATAAGGGCTATTTAATGGCAAAGGTGCTTAGATCACGCGATTTACTTCTTTGTAACTCCCACCTCTACTCGGCAACTTTCTACGTCTGGTTACAACACCGCAGCACCATAACGCCTCACCCGTGTGACACCGATCTATTCGCGCCTCGGCATAGCCTTCTCATCCGGTTCTAGGTGACCCATGTAGGTTACTCGCGCCCTAGTTTATTTAATCATTTATTCTAGTCAGGTATCGAAAGGATATGTTGCGTCAGTCACTGAGTTTTAAACTACGTACGTCAACGTTTGTATTTCTATACTTTAAACGCCGTAAATTAAACCGCCAACGGATGCCGCATCGCTCCGTGGACGGCAAGCCAATCGATCTAGGCGTCTTCAAGATAAGATGCACCTAACACGTCTGAATTCCAAGCCATCAAATATTAAGTGAAGTTTACTACCACTGATTTTACCTGAGTAAATAAATCCAAGCCATATGGCCCTTTTTCACGGCCCCAACCGCTCTGTTTAAAACCACCCCACGGTGAAGCATTGTCAAAAGCGTTGTAACAATTAATCCACACATTTCCGACATCCAGCGCCGCTGCAGCCTGATGTGCCTTGCGGATATCACGCGTCCACACCCCAGCGGCCAGGCCAAAAGGAGAATCATTACCAATATGAACGGCGTCGGATAAATCACGGAAGGGTATGACGGCTGCGACTGGCCCAAATATTTCTTCTTGGGCGATGCGCATCTGATTATTCACCTGAGAAAACACCGTTGGTTCTATAAAAAATCCATTCGCTAATTCTCCACCCGGTGCATGACCACCGCTCACGACACGAGCGCCTTCTTCCACGCCTATCGACAAATAATTCATCACCCGATGTTGCTGCGCGAGCGAAACCAACGGTCCCATTTTCGTTTCGAGATCCAGTCCATGACCAAGTCGCACCACACGCGCCATATCTGCAAATCGTTCAACGAATTCCGGGTAGATGGATTCTTCCACTAACACGCGGGAACCAGCAGAGCAAATCTCACCTTGGCAGAAAAATATACCCATGAAAACGCCTTTGAGCGCCGCTTCTAAATCAGCATCCGCAAATACGATATTGGGCGATTTTCCGCCCAGTTCGAGTGACACCTTTTTTAAATTACCCGCCGATGCACGGACCAAAGCTCGACCAACCTCGGTTGATCCGGTAAACGTAATTTTATCCACATCCGGATGCTCGGACAACACGGCTCCCGTTTGCAACCCAAGACCCGTAATTAAATTAAATACCCCTGGAGGAAATCCTGCATTCTGAATTAATTGCCCCAAACGTACAGCGACCAACGATGCGTCCTCTGATGGTTTAATAATTATGGTATTGCCAGTCGCCAATGCTGGGGCTGCTTTATATAAGGGCATAGTTAATGGATAATTGGGCGGCGTAATACCCGCCACCACACCCAACGGTTCGCGCGTGGTAAAATTGATGAACTGCCCAGGCAGAGATAATGGGATGGTATCTCCCGTTAACTTGGTGGTCCATCCGGCATAATATTCCGTCCAACTTACGGCTGTAGCGACTTCTTTTTTCGCCTCCCAGAGCGGCTTGCCATTTTCTAAGGTAATTAATTGAGCTAAAACTTCACCGTCTTGTTCGATCAGGCTTGCTAACTTTTGTAATAAACGACCGCGATCGTATGGAGATATTTTTTTCCACCCTTTTAAAGCCCGACGTGCGGCAGAAACGGCTTCATCTACGTCCGTTTTATCGCCTGCCGAAATACTGCCTATTTTCTGCGCGGTTGCTGGATCAATGGCATCAAGAAATTGGGCGCTCGCCGCATCTCGCCAATGACCATCAATCAACAAGCGCTGGGGCTTGGCAAGAAAAGCTTGCACTTCGGGCAACAATATCGGCGTTTTCATAGGATGCGGCCTTGGGGCAAATTAAAATCGGGATGTCCACCAACATGCGCTGACGGACCTGAAAAACCAATCCGTTGCCAAACTCCTGGATCGCCAAGGTAAAGCGCGCACACATCTGCACGTAGTAAACGGAAAAAATGCGGGGTTTCTTGACGCAATATACCCAATAAGTGATGCACTTCGCGCTCATCTAATTCTTTGATGGCTCGGCCAAATAACTTGGCAGCAATCTCTTCAGCGTCTCGTAGACCTTGGGTGTAAATAAATCCATACACACTGCGACGCATGCGTTCCGCAATTCCTGGACCTGCATGGACACCAGCTGCACCACCATCGCGGTGATCGCCAGGAATAATTCCCTGAGCTAATATCCCTAACGTCGATATCTCGTTCAAGCCAACCATGATTTCGGTTACTTTGCTCATAGTGCCCCCTGCCATTTTTTCTGGTTAATAAAATCCGCTGCGCGCGCAGCAATTGCCAGTGACGTCAACGTCGGATTCACGCCCGAACCGGTGACAAAAACACTGCTGTCGACGATAAATAAATTTTTCACGTCGTGACTTTGACCAAATTCAGACACCACCGACGTCTTTCGATCTCGCCCCATGCGACATCCACCCATGGCATGAGCACCGTAATTCAAACCATGGCGTACTTTTTTCGCACCTGATGCCGACATCATGGCTGCCGCTTTATCACGACCCGCAGCAGCAACCCGCACATCATTGTCACCCCATTGATAATGTACGCGAGTGACCGGCAACCCACGGGCATCGCGCAAATCCGGATCCAAGGTAATTACATTATTACGCTCAGGTAATCCTTCGGCATGCGCCCACCACGCTGCGGTGTGAGCGTATTCATATAATTGATCCTTAAATTCCTGACCGTAGGTCAATCCACTCAGATTACCGAAGGTTATTGGGGGCATCATGTAGGAGAGTAGAATATAACCGCGAGCATAATCTTGTTGGGGAACTGGGCGATAATAATCTTGCACCATGACATGGCCCATCTGCATACCTTTAAAAGCATTGATCGGTTCATCAAATGTACCAAAAACCTGCCAAGTCGGGTGACTCATAAAATATCGTCCGACTACACCACTGGAATTCGCTAACCCTTCTGCGCCATTATTTGACGCAGACAATAACAACAAACGTGCCGTTTCCATGGGATTTGCTGCCAGGATTACCACCTTGGCTTTCACATGAAACGCACATAAATTTTCGTCGATATAATCAACTCCATTTAATCGATCACCTGCTTCATTGGTACATAAACGCTGAACAAAAGCCTGACTAATGACCCGTGCACCCAGTGACTCTGCCTGAGCTAAATAGGTATTGGCGCTGGTAGCCTTGGCATTCGTCGGACAACCAGAACCACAATATCCACAATAGGTACAGGCCGGACGGCCATCACGCTCAACTGAATTAATCGCAATCGGTGGTGCAAATGGTTGGGCCCCTAATGCCCGAGCGCCACGCGCCAATACCTGCGCATGCCAATTCATCTGGTGCGCTGGCATTGGTAATAAATAATTTTCTGCTGCATGTGGTCCGCAGTCTCCAGCCACACCCATTTCTTCTTCAATACGTTGATAATAGGGACGCAGATCGTCGTAGCTAATTGGCCAATCCTCGCCCACTCCTTCTGTGGTTTGCGTGCAGAAGTCAGAACGGTCAAAGCGTGGCATAACTCCCATCCACGGTAATGTCCCACCACCTACCCCCGTTCCAACTTTTGGCGCGACAAAATCAGAGCCAACAAAAGCACGCGGTTCATTCCACATAATACGACTGGCATTAGCTTCTGCATTTTGCAAATCTTTATGCGCATCTAATCGCGGTCCCGCCTCTAATACTAATACTTTGGCACCATGTACCGATAAGCGTTGCGCCATTAACGCACCACAAGGGCCAGCACCAACTACGACAACATCAAACTGCCGATTCAGCATCTTATTGCTTTCTTTAGCGTAAAATCCATCTGCTTTATGGTTTAGGAATACGATGAATAGTTCCAATAAAATCCGTCGTCATAATTTCAGCGGTAGCCGTGGTCACTTTTGCTTTTACTTCATATTGGTGTGACGGCTTCAGATCGGGTATGGTTAAATCCACACTCAGTCGATCCTGACTCAATTTAACGCTGGTTATATGGAAGACGTCGCCCGTGGTAATTTTATCTGGTTCAGAAATAGAATACCATTTTGAACCATATTCGTTGGTCCAACGATAATTCCAACCATGCATGGAATAACTACCGACATCATTCGCTATTTCTGGTTCTAACGGCGCCGTAAACGTTAGGCGCAAACCATGTGGTAACACGGTGACTGAACGACCCATTACTACTGGTTTTCCAGACAAACGAACACGATCAAAACCACCTGGTTTCGACGCCGTCGTTTGACCGATTCCCAATCCAACTACATACATTTGGCCATCAATTGGATTAAAGCGACTACGCATGGCGGCAGAAGAAAATCGGGCAGGGAAACGAATGACGCCACCCTGCATCAGACCGTCAATTTCCTGGCGGTAAACGAGGTAAGCGCCTGCTTTGCCATAACTCAGATGAATTAATTCATTAGTAAATGGCCCCCACAAATTGCTCGAAACCCACGTCTGACTACAGGCCGAATTATCTATCGTTTGCGGCAAGAAACACAGTGGCTTCGGCGGATGAATTTCTTTACCAAATGCCGTATCGCAGACGCCAAGAAAATCTCCTGGCTTTACCCAATGTATGGGCGTTGCTGGCACCCACGTACCTTCATTGTCCCCAACGGTTACTTGTCCGTCTGCACGAACGCTAAAACCATTCGCCATGCGCAATCCGGTGGCATAAGTTTCGAGTTTTTTCCCATCAGGACTCATTCGCTGAATCGTGCCTTGATGCGGCGTCATCAATTGAAAACCACGTCCGCCAACGCGCACCGATCCTCCAACACAAAACATGAAATTACCTTGCGGATCCAAATCTAGATCACAAAGGTACCCATTCGAAGAATGCGTCTGCAACAGATCTTGTCCTAATAATTCATAATAATCGGCTTCGCCATTTTGATCAGCGTCGTGCAAGCGAATAATTCCATCGCGACACGCCACATGAATAATGCCGTTTACTATTTTCAGCCCTAATGGCGAGTACAGCCCAGCAGCATAGCGTTTCCAAGTTACGGCTCGCAATTCCGCATCTAACCCTGACACAACAAAAACATCACCATTCAGTGTCGCTAACGCCGCCTTACCATCGTTAAAGAAATCAATGGCCGAAGGTCTAATCCAAGCTGCCCAGGGATTATCATCTGGTAAGGTTATCGCATCTACCGCATAACCACGGTCATTTTCCCCTAATTTACCTGACGTCACTAACAAAGTCGGCCATAACACGGAGGGTGACTTTATTTTCTCTCTGAGACTTTTTGCCTGGGGAACTTGCTTTGCCAATTCTGTCAATTCTTCACTTGAAGTTCCACGTCCTGCGATGAGGACCGTCACCGTTCGGGGTTCTGCCGCCGGCGATAATTGAACTACCACACGTTGATCCCGGTGAGAAATTTGAGCAATATCAGCACCAAACGTTACCGTGGCTTTTACCGATCCACTTATCACCATCTTATTCTGATGACTAAATTCCGGCGCTGCATCTGCTAACACGACCGTTAAGGGCAACGCATGCGCAGCAAGGGTGAATGTACGAGCCAAAGCAACTGCTCGTTCTTTTCCCGCCACCACGGGAGCTCGATAAAGAGACAGACATTCGAGGACATCCGTATCACCAATTTTATAACTAAATACCGTTTCACGGCCACAACGGTAATATCCAGCCGTGCGCGACCACGTTGACGGTAATGGACCAGGTCGAGAGATCATCGGTGGATAAGCCGTGCGTGGATCATCAAATCCGCCAGCAGGATTTTCCCACCCAACTCCGCTCGTCACAAATTGTGGTTCCTTGCGTAATTTTGACGCTTCGCCATGGGTCCCATCAAGCCACCAGCCCATTAAACGTGGCGCGCCACCTGTCCACAGGCAGGCAACGCGTTGGCTATCTAAATCAAAAATCGCACCATCTTCCATTTCCACACCGCCCTCTTCACCAAACATCACTAAAACGCCTTTAGGCACACTATCACAGCTGTAGACGCCATTACTTTTATCATACGTCCCGGTTGGCTGCAGAGCAAAACTTCCGGCAAAAGCGCCGCCATAATCAATTGATTCAACACGATGCGGTTTCTTAGCCTCACCTGCTTGGGTAGGAACCCACACCAAACACAACGCGATCGTCAATAATAACTGCCTCATGATTATCCTTAATGGTAAGTTCGCATACCTATTTATTAACCCGTCACTTAGTCGCTTTGGGCTCTAAGGCTGATGGTTCATAGCGCTGCAAATCGGGATCCGCGGTTACCACTCCACCCGCGGGAACCTCTAATTGAGCAGACCATATAATACCGTTCATAATACAACGCCGCAGATCCGCATTCGCCCAATTGCGATAAAAATGTGGCATTACGATGCCAAAGCCACGCCCATCATTACTGCGTTCAGTTGCCCAAGCCACCGTTTCTCTCTGAGGTTTTTCTGGCGGTAACAATGACGAGGCAATTGGCGTCACACGTGTAGATGGACGATAATGTTCTCCGCCCCACCATAAATTAATGTACGGCTCATCATGCAGCGTAAATGTTGTCCAACCGTTACAAATCGGATGAGTTACGGTGGCTGGTTCAATCGTCGCACTGGGAAATATTTTGGCCACCGATTGGTGATGTTTAGCGCGCACGGCAAAATATCCGCCCAGCCAATCCAATAACGGATGCGCGCCATCATCTGGCAGATCCTTCGCCTGTAATCCGACGGCAAAATGCACACAAACAATGCCGCAGCCACGTGCCATCATGGCAGCAAAGCGTGACATCGACGCTGGCGCATCCGGCATTTGTGTCAGCGGGAAATTATCGCCAATAAAAACCACGCTCGCGTAGCGATCCAACGTCGCCTGGTCTTGCGGTAGCGCCGTCACTACCTCGGCCTTGACCACTCCAGACAAATTACTCGCCCTCTGTAAGCAATCCGCCATCAACCGCCCACTCGCAGCCACTTCGTGCGTTCCCGGCGGATGATTAGTCGGTCCGACGACGATCAAAATATGCGTCGGATCAGCTGCGGCTAATGCCGCCGCTGACATCGCCTGGAACAACAAAAAAACACCCAACATCAGAATATGTTTCATGGCCGCCTTTGCTCCTCGGGTTCTTCCCTACGACAAAAGCATAACGGCTAAGTCCCTTTGCGTACTAGAACAGCCACGACCTCCTTATGTACAGATGCGACATCACCGAGGATCTGACTATGGCCACCATCACTTATCTTTTCCACTCATCAGATGACGATTACCCTGATAAAAGGAGCTAAGAGACGTGCTGATACTTTCGCCGATATGCGCCAGGTGTCATCCCCATCGCTTTAACAAAGGCGCGGGTGAAATGACTGTGATCCGTAAATCCGGACTGTTGCGCAATCGTGGTAAGTGAAGCATCGCCTGAAATTAATAGATCAATGCCATGACCTAGGCGAAATTGGCGCAGGTATTCTTTCGGTGTCAGGTGGAACATATCAAGAAACGCGCGCTGAAATTGTCGCGTCGATAAATGACAACGCTGCGCCAACTCGGACACCGTTATGGACGTCGAAAAATGTTCTCGCACCTGTTCCAACGCAGGTTGCAATCGTGCATACGGCAATAACCGGATGGCCGCATCACTCAAATGTCGTGAGATACCCGCCAAACTAACAATTGTCCCATTGGTTGAGCGCAAGGGTATTTTTGACGTCACATACCATTCAGGACAGCCACTGTGACGTAAAACCAATTCGACTCGATCCCACACCGCTTGTCCGGCAAATACTCGCTGATCATCACGGACATATTCATCAGCTAAGTGGCGTGCCGTAAAATCATGATCCGTACGACCAATTATTTGGCTCTCATCTCCCAAACCGTGCGCCGCACACATCGTGCGGTTCGCCCGCATGTACCGACCCTGCAGGTCTTTAATAAAAAAATAAACGCCCTCTAGCGCGTCAAATAACGATTGGCCGTGTTCTTGGTGAACATTGGCAAAAAATGACTCTGCTAATTGATTAGGCTGTACGGCAACACGATTGGTCGAACGACGACTCTGATGAGGCGTTTTCTTGTTAGTCTTCGATGCCGAGTTACGAGCCATGGTTATTTGAGAGCATGGATTTTCGGCTAATAACGCAACGTTGAATCTCACACCACACGCCATTAACTCATCTTAACGATTGATCGGGTCAGCACACTGGTCAGCTTCACGTTATGCGATTGATCCTCCTCCTCCTGACTTTGATCACTTCGGCTCAGGCGGAACAGGTACTGAGTCAAAATGATTACGACGCATTACGGGCGAATTTACAGGTTATTCCCCTTATTTTGCCAGATGAGCCAATCGATTTATCTCGAGGCGGCCCAGCTGAACGCTCAGCAGGGATTATGGCGAGCAATGATTTGCGCGCTGATTATCCGAAGAATCAGCTAAGAGGATTATTATTTCCTCAATGGCGACGCTTCGCGGGCGAAGGCGTTTCGTTAGATATTCCCGACCACCCTCAGATTTCGGTAGTGCGGGCAAAGCCACGGTTTCCGAATCCCCTGAACCTTCAAGCGGATGATGACAACACCGACGACAACATTGCCAATGGATACCATCTACTGTTTGCAGATCAGATTTTGGTCAGCGTTATTATCGAACAATCCAACTCGCTTGATAATTCTCCTGGGTGTTTTTGCGGCGCGATAGCCTTGAATATCTTTCGTTTTCGCGATGGAGTTATGCGACGTTTTTCCTTAATGGAAAATGGCGAAACCAAAAGTATTGAAACCGCGGTCAAACAGCACTCAGCAAGATTAACCGAGTGGACACATTCATTGTTGCATCCGGATGTCTACACGCGCATTGGGCTAAGTTTAACCCCACATGGTGAATTATTCACCCGCGAAGCGGCGCAGACCGTGGTGATTAATACCCAGGATATGAATCAACGACAGGCCATGGTGATCAACAACCAGGATATGAATCGACGAGTTGGATTACTGTATCCTGGGATGTCGCGTGACGCCGTTATCGAAGTCATGGGGAAACCATTTACAGAAGCAGACAATCGGCTGCGTTGGCGGTGGGTACCATCTCCAACTCCGCCCACTTTATTTTATCAGACCATGGAAGTTGAACTTGATGAGTTTGGGCTATTTCAAGGTTGGCTCTATGAAAATGTTGTGTTGCCCGATTCTCATGAGTCGGATAATGAGACGAATAAAAGCTATGGCTCCGTGCCATGGATTTTATCTCATATTCCAACTTCACGTCATCGGGAAAGCGAACAGTCCTTTTTGGAAAAATGGACTAAGCGCTTGTTGCCCACGCTCTCGGTTAATGACGGTAATTTACTTTTAAACCGATTAGACCGGGTGACAGAGGACGGAAATCTTCGCGTTTCGCCCGACGTGATGTTGTTGGTGCAGAACTTTTTCATTCAACACGGAGGAGGAACCGCCGCGTGGTTACTGCAGCATCAAATCCCGGCTACGGCTCCACCTCTTTTTATCGCTCAACTCAATGTGCTGTTGACCACTCCCGCAAACGAACAAGCACACGAAAGTATACCGCTCTTAATGTCGTTTATTGGGAATAAAAACCCTGAGTACACGAATTTAGCACGCGCCATTATGACACATGCAACACCATCCATTCAACGCTATGGTTGGACCTATACCGAACATCTTGATCTTGCCGTCATCAATAGCCAATTGCCAACGGCGATCGTTTCCCCTGATTATTGGACGCGGTTCAACGTCGCGGAATATTTATGCAAACAGCCACGCCAACCAGAATCTATTCTCGCATTGGTTCGCACACAAAAAGATAAAGAAAATGAAAAAGATGTCTGGCTGCTCGACGCTTGGGATCAGGTCTTAACAATGGATCAGCAACCGACTAAATAGCAGCGTCCATTCCGTGCCGAAGTAAGGACAGAATAAACATTGTCCTTATCTTGAGCGAAGCATTATCCCACGCATGCCGTTGAGTGCTTTCCATCCTGCCGTGCGTTCGTGGTTCGAGGCCAACCTCGGCACGCCGACGCCACCACAAATTCAAGGCTGGCCGGCGATTCGTTCTGGTGCGCATGTTTTAATCGCGGCGCCAACCGGCACCGGTAAAACGTTATCGGCATTTTTGTGTGCGATTGATCAATTAGTTTGCCAGGGGCCGTATTTAAAAGAGGGCACGCAGGTATTGTATGTCTCGCCGTTAAAGGCCCTGGGCAATGATATTCAAAAAAACTTATCCGTTCCATTAGCAGGTATTGCCGCGGTCGATGCGTTCGTGCCACAGATTAAAGTGGCGGTACGTTCCGGAGATACCGCGGCTAGTGAACGTGCAGCGATGCTGCGTAAACCGCCGCATATTTTGGTGACAACGCCGGAATCGCTCTATTTATTGCTAACCAGTGCGGGTGGACGTGGAATACTGAAAACGGTGCGGACTGTGATCATTGACGAAATCCACGCCGTTGCTGGGAATAAACGCGGAGCACATTTATCATTATCACTGGAACGGCTCGAAGCGTTAGCCGGACCCGTCCAGCGCATTGGTTTATCCGCGACGCAAAAACCACTCAGTGCCATTGGCGATTTTTTAACCGGCACTGATCGTCCCTGCACCATCGTTGATGTCGGACATTTACGCCATCTTGATATTGCCGTTGAAATTCCCCAGTCGCCCTTGGAAGCGGTATGTTCACATCAGGTGTGGAGCGAACATTATGAACGCATGGTGACCTTAATTAATGAACACCGCACGACCTTGGTGTTTGTCGCCACGCGCAAACTCGCTGAACGTTTAGCGCTGCGTTTAAGCGAACGCTTGAGCCCGACGGAGGTTGCTTGTCATCACGGTTCCCTCAGCAAGGAGCGACGCTTCGATGCCGAACAACGCCTGAAAAATGGCCAATTGCGGGTATTGGTAGCAACTGCGTCATTGGAACTCGGTATTGATATTGGTGATGTCAATTTAGTCGTGCAGATTGGTTCACCCAAAACAATTGCGGCATTTTTGCAACGGGTTGGTCGTGCTGGTCATGGTATTCATCGCACACCGAAAGGGCGTTTATTTCCCCTGACGATTGATGAATTAGTCGAAGCCGCCGCACTGATGCGTGCGGTCAAGAATAAAGAATTAGATCGTATTCCTCAGCCCTTACAGCCGTTGGATTTACTCGCGCAGCACATCGTTGCCGCCTGCGTTAATGAATCGTGGGAGATGACCAAACTCTATGATTTATGTCGCCGAGCATTTCCTTACCGCACGTTAACGCGTGAAGAATTCGACGACGTGGTTGCGTTACATACGCTTGGGCGTCACGCCCTGCTGCACCACGATGGTGTAAATCATGTTTTACACGCCACCAAACGCGCGCGATTAGTTGCCACCATGTCAGGTGGAGCCATTCCCGATAATGCTAATTTTCAAGTCCGCGAAGATCCCACGGATGCCTTAATTGGAACCCTAGATGAAGATTTTTCTTTGGAGTCCTCGCCTGGGGATATTTTCCAATTGGGCAATACGGCGTGGCGCATTTTAAGCATTGAAGGACGCCTTGGGGTCGTGCGTGTGGTCAATGCCCAAGGCGCACCGCCAACTATTCCGTTTTGGATCGGCGAAGCCGGTGGACGTTCACGTGAATTATCCGCCGCCGTCGGGCAAACGCGCGAGGATTGTGACGGAAGTGGATGGGGCACGGCCTATGGATTAAATGCTGCAGGGGCTGATCAATTATATCGTTACCTGCACGATAGCAGGATCGCCTTAGGCCAATTACCGTCACAAACCCACGTGATCGCTGAGCGCTTTTTCGATGACAGTGGCGGCATGCAATTGGTGATTCATGCGCCATTTGGCGCACGCATCAATCGCGCCTGGGGTTTAGCGTTACGCAAACGTTTCTGCGGCGGCTTTGGTTTTGAATTAGAAGCAGCAGCCACCGAAGAAGGTATTTTATTATCGCTCGCACCCACCACCAGTTTTCCCTTAGCGGAAGTTTTTACCTATTTATCTCCCGCCACGGTGCGCGATGTGTTAGTGCAGGCCTGCATTACCGGCGGACAATTTGAAACGCGTTGGCGATGGAACGTGCAACGCGCGTTATTAGTTGAACGATTTAGCGGAAGCAAAAAAGTCCCAGCCTTTCTCACCCGAATTCGCTCGAACGACGCGTTAATTATCGCATTTCCACAAGTGCTGGCTTGTCCGGAAAACCTCCCAGGTGGGCCGTTACCGATTCCTGATCATCCATTGGTGCAACAAACGATTACGGACTGCTTAACCGAATTAATGGACATTGATGGCTTAGTGACGGTGCTGAGTGATATTCGCGCTGGCCGCATCGCAACGCACGCGGTTGAAACGACTGAGCCAAGTCCATTGGCGCGCGGGTTATTGGCTGCGCAGCCCTACGCATTCTTAGATGATGTCCCGTTCGAAGAACGCCGCATCAGAGCCGTCAGCAGTAGCAACGGTGCGCAGACACCCCCTCCCGCCAATGATTTGGATCTGGAGGTCGTTGCCCTGGTTCGCGAACAAGCGTGGCCGCAACCGCGCGACACAGAAGAATTACACGAAGCGTTACGGTGGATGGGATTTATTGCGGCGGAAGAGGTCGGCACTTGGATGCCATGGCTGTCACAATTACAACACGACCGTCGGGTCGTGCTGGACCATCAACGTTGGTATGCGGTGGAAACTGATCGCTCTGACCAGGAACAACTGTGGCGCGGACGTTTAGAAGCGTTGGGACCAATCGTTAGTGATGAGGCTATTTTCATCGCCTTAGAAACCAAAGGTGAAGCACTGCGCTGCCGCCTCAACGGTCAACCAGCGTGGTGCAATCGCCGATTATTAGCACGCATTCATCGCCTAATGCTCGACCGCCAACGACGTCAATGGCAACCCGTTTCGGTTACGGATTTCCTGCACGTACTTACTCGCTGGCAAGGCGCACATAACGACACGCAATTAGATGGTCCGCGTGGCGTGTTGTCCGTGATTAGTCGCCTTGCGGGTTTTGCCGTTCCAGGGCCAGCCTGGACGGGACAATTATTACCACTGCGCGTGCGTGGTTTTAAAGTCGAATGGCTCGACCAATTATGCCTCGGAGGCGAAGTCGCCTGGGGTCGTTTATGGAACGTCACCGCTGGCAGTCGACCGACGTTATCACAAGTGCCTCTATCGCTTATTCCACGCGCCGATTTGGACTCCTGGTTAGGACTAGCGCCGCCAATCAATACGGATGAATTGAGTGGTTATGCCCAGAGCATTTTATCCGCATTGGATAAACGTGGTGCATTATTCCAAACTGAACTGGTACGCGCCACCGGCTTATTAGCTGAACATGTCGAGATGGGACAAAGCGAATTAATTGCCCATGGCTTAATTACCTGCGATTCGTTTGGAGCCTTGCGTTGGTTAATGATGTCCTCCGACCGACGTGGACGCGCCCTACCACCGGGTGGACGCTGGAGCCGCTTACGTCTCACTGGACAAGCTTTCGCAGCCGATGCACTCGCAAGCGAAGACCAAGCGACGTTTATCGCTCGGCAATTATTAAAACGAACCGGCGTGGTATTCCGTCACACCATCGAGCGCGAACGCCAGCCGATTCCCTGGCGCGATATTTTACGCGCACTCCGACGCTTAGAATTATCCGGCGAAGTCCGTGGCGGCCGCTTCGTCACTGGCTTCAGCGGCGAGCAATTTGCGTTACCCGAAATGGCCGAATTATTGCGCCACCCTCCCGTTGATGAACCACCTGTTTCCATCAGCGCCATCGACCCACTTAATTTTCATGGCATTTTAATTCCCGATGAACGCGTGGCGGCAGTGGCTAAGAAGCGGATTAATGTGGTGTGAACCACAATTCTGGGCCGAAAAACTGAAAGATCACTCGCCCCAGGCCTAAATCGCGTTAGCTTGCCGTCTGTGATGGTATTTTTATGAACCGACAGCTTGACTACGACGAAGTAAAACGCGATCAGCAAGCACGCTTTACTGGCCTGAAAGCGGAATTGGAATATCGGCGCGGTCCACGACGACGCCCACGCGATCCTGAAATCTTGGAAGAATTATTACGTTTAGATATGGCACAATTAGCCGCCATGTACGCGAGTGGTGAGCGACGATGGATCGCGCCACGCGTCATTGCAGTTCGGCTGTGAATATTATGGGCTATTTTTTCGGCATTGGTTTTTCCTACTTGTTAGTCTGTATCGGTCTTCCTATTGTCATACCAGAAAATGACACTGGATGCCGCCCAACAGAAGAGACTCACAGAAGCTAGTTTTCTAATTCGAAATGGACGCCCAGGTGAAGCGATTCCCATCCTTGATGGTCTTCTCGAAATAGATCCCAATTTCCTATTCTTATGGGATGAAAGAGTGCGCGCCAAAGCATTTTCCGGCGATCATGTCGGCGCCTTCTCAGATAGCACCATGAGGATTCAGCGAGCGCCTGAGGATCCAGAGAGCTACACCTGTCGTGCATTTTATGTATTTGGGCGAGTTAATGATCTTCGCTCAGCAATTGAGGATTACTCATCAGCGATTTATTTGAATCCGGAGCATCCCACCGCCTTCCTTCAACGTGGAATACTTCGAGTTCGTTTAGGTGATCTGGCAGATGCGATATCTGATTTTTCCTCTGATATTCGATTCTCAAAAAGTGGCGCTTTATCAGGGTTGTTGAATCGCGGCAAGACGAGATATCTCCTTGGCGACTTACCTAACGCGATTGCTGATTTGACCCATGCATTCTCACTGGAAATAGAGCCCGCTATTTATGCCCCACTTTTTCGTGGACATGCTTTACTGGCAGCAGGTGATTATCATGGGGCAATTGACGATTTCACTGCGGCTATCCTTGCTTATTCAGGGCTTACGAATGCATATAGATGTCGCGCAGAGGCGCGTAGGCTGATCGGCGATACGGTTGGCGCCAGTAATGACCTTGCCGAATATCAACGACTCGGCGGTCAGGATTTACCAGCGTATTCTTGATGGCATTAGACTCCTTGCCGAGATGAGAGGCGAATAATTTTTCTTCCTCCTCCGACCTCTGCGTCCTAAGCAACCCGAATGGATTGCCGCGCCTCCTGTGAAGGCAGTCCCTTGAGGATATGACCAAAGATAATAATATGCCCCTTCACGGTTTCGCCAATTTAGCCGCTCGAATTTGTTCGGCGGTAATTGGCGCGGCATTGGGCGCGAAATTTGCCCGGGCGTGGGTGAGTGCGGCGGCTAATTCTTCGTCAGGGAGAAATCCCATCGGCGGCATGAGGTTGGAATATTTGGGACGATCAGCGGGCAACACGGTTGCTGGGCCATGGATGACGACGCGTAATAATTGCAATGAATCGCCGGCTAGTATTTCGCTGCCCATCAGTGGTGGTTGCATGCCAGCAACACCACTGCCGTTTTTCATGTGACAGACAGCGCAATAGGTTTTGTAGGCGAGGGCATTTTTGGCCTCGATGGGCGTGCGCGGTTTTTCTACGGTGGATTCTGTTACCGTGGAGACAGGCCGTTTTTCGCGGCGTTCGCCGGTATAAACGACGCGCCAAATGCGGCCTTTGACGGAATCGCCAATATAAAGGGTGCCATCTGGGCCAAACACTACGCCGCAGGGACGGAAACGGGCTTGGTCTGGAGTATTTACACTGGTGCGACCGGAAAATCCGTCAGCAAATATTTCGAATTCGCCCAACGGCATGCCATTTGAGCCAAAGGGTACGTAGGCGACGTAATAGCCACGCTGTGGTTCTGGTGCACGATTCCATGAACCGTGAAAGGCAATGAACGCACCGTGTAAATATTTATTAGGAAATTGCTGCGTCTGATTAAATGCCATTTGCATCGGCGCGGTATGCGCGGGAAAAGCAAGGAGCGGGTCGGGGTATTTCCCAGGCTCAGCCTGTTTCGTATTATCGCCGCCAAATTCCGGTGCCAGCATGCGTGCCTTTTTACGTACATCGTAATAGGTGGATGGCCAACCAACATCGCCGTGTTCGGTCAGCAGGTGCATTTCCTCTGCGGGAGCTTCCGCATTATCCACCGCAGTGTAAAATTGCGGAGCAATCGTATTGAGTTGGTCGCGCCCCATCATCACCATAAAAAATGCTTTTTTCGTGGGATTCCATGCCAGCGACAACGCATGGCGTAATCCGCTCGCGTAACGATAGCCGTCCTTGAGTTGTTCCTGATTAGGGACATCCGATTTGAAGCGCCAGATACCGCCATGCTGCTTTTGCAATTCGGTTGGATCAATGCCAACCGCACCGAGTTTTCGGTCGCCGGTAGACGCCACATTTTGCGGCGAACCAACATTCACATAGAGATTTCCCTCAGCATCAAAAGCAAACGCTTTCGCATCGTGCGACCGTTGATCGGGAAGCTGAGCAATTAATTGCGGTTCACCTTCGGGCACCAGCACGTTGGCGGTGAGTTTGGTACGGAACACGGCGGACGCGCTGGAATAATAGAGCCAGCCATTACGCACGGCGACGCCGGTTCCGCCACCAGAGCCAAATTCTTTTATAATTTCGGCTTTGCCATCACCATCGCCATCGCGTAAGGCAAATATTCCACCCTTGCGACTGGCTGCATAAATATCGCCATTCGGGGCAACGGCGAGAAAGCGCATGGCGTCACCTTTTCGCCCGGCCATGAGATTATCTGCCACCACGGTCGCGCGAAAACCATCAGGCAATTGAATATCACCGTCATTTTCATCCGGCACAGGAAATGCCCGCCGAGCGACGAGATCAATTGGCCTAGCGAAACGCTGCGGCTGTTCGGTTATGATGTTAATGTTTTTGAATCGGATGGCGCTTTGACCCGCTTTGGAATTATTACCGATGGAGTGAATTTTAAACGCCAGGTAGCCCTCATGATATTTTTCATCAATTAAATGGCAGGTCGGCACCCCGTTAAACCAGATTTTTATGCTGGGCCCTAAACATTCGATGCGAACGTGTGCCCATTCTCCTAGTTTGAACGCGGCGCGCGCACGTTCATCGTTCTTCAAATCATATAACCATTTCCAGTCACCACCAAAATCGTCGAACACCCCGCCGGTCCAGGCGCGAGGCGTATTATCTATTTTTACCTGATACCCATTTAGGCGAACCTTGGCCGCCGCCGGAGCGTCGGCACAACGCAGCAAAATACCGCTGTTGAAACTGGGGTCGTCCTTCACGTCGAGTTCGAGAATAAAGTCGCGGTATTTTTTCTCTGAGGTGACAAAGGTGTGTTCAATGGTGTTGGCTCGCTGACGCAGAACCATTTCACCATTCTCAATGACGACGGGCGCGGGATCCGAGTGTGCGACGATTTTCCAACCGCTAAGATCGATCCCATTAAAGAGCGAGACCCACGGAGTTTCCGCAGCGTATGCGGAAAAAGCAAACATGAGGAGAAATAGCGGTGATGCGATTTTTAACATGAAGGATATGCTCCGAAAAAGAGTTTAAGGCTTCAAACATGGCACGAACGAATTCATGTTGCTTGATGTAACCAATATCGTCGGTGGCGTAGTGGCTCTCGATATATTTTTTTCTTTTGCTTCTTTAATATTTCATTACCTGGTCTCTGCGCCTAGTCATTTGCATTATTTGCATTCTTTTCCTCCCGTTGATCGGGAACAGGTGAAATAGACAGCGTCAGGATCTTTTATTCAGTGTGCTGCAGGAGCGGAGGTTCGCCTACTACCCGGCCTAGTAGCATTCTGATAGCGCACTTAATTTAATGCATTAACGTATGTCTTTAAACGAGTTATTAGGTCGCACTTATTGTAGGCCCTGGTCGCAAAGAGTTTATTTGATCTTCTGTCGTGATAAATACGCGATAGCAACCTGACCTAGTCACATAGGTCAATTGATGCGCTGATATCTTGGATATGCGCAATTTTTTAATTTTATTTTAATAAAATTTTCTTTCCGAGTATGATACGGAAATTTCCAGTCTACCCCAAAAGTAATTCAGTTAATCTTTGCTTAACTTTGAGGTGTTATTCTCTCCCGCATGCTTCATTACACCGTGCTACTCCGCTTTTCGATCGGAGACGAGCGGAGAATAGCTGATGAATAAAATTGTTAAACTTTTTACGCGTGAATGACTAGGGCAATATCTCACTCATGTGTAAGGTTTATTTTTGAATCTACCTAATCATCTCCGTTACCTTTATTGGACTGTCATGACCAATAGATTTCGCACATCCAATTTATCCGCAGATAGAATGTCCTTCCATCGCGTTGACGTGCTGATTTTCGCTTTTTTTCTGTTGTTTATAAACTTATATAAGTATCACACGGTAATCGCGGCTGACGTTCAAGGTGGTGTCGATGTGCCGATCGATGAGGCGAATTGGTCGATCGATCAACGCCTACTTTATTATGGTATTCCCGTACAGGTTCGTTTTGCCCCAGCCAATCCCAAGCTTGCCGAAGCTGCCTGGTCTTACCTTGAAGGTATTGATGCGATATTTAATGATTACAAAGACGATAGTGAAATCGGTCGCATTAATAAAGCTGGTACAGGTACCTACACCCTGTCTTCTAGTTTGGCCGAAGCCTTTGCCTTAGCCGTTCAATTAAATCAACTAACTAATGGCGCGTTTGATATTACCGTTGGACCGTTACGTCGTCTTTATCGCCAAGCCGCCAAGGACGGACAATTACCCACACCCGACGCCATCGCAGAAATTAAAAAAAGAATTGGTCCACAAACATTCACCGTAAAGGGAAATATCCTCACCGTCTTACAGCCTAATGTCGCCTTTGATTTCGGCGGATTGATTAAAGGCATGGCGGTCGATCACGTCATTGGGCTATTAACGCAAGCAGGAGTCAGTGCCGCGTTGGTGCAATGTGGTGGTGAAACCGCATGTTTTGGCCACTCTCCACGTGGTCGCCCGCATCGCCTAGGTATTCCACATCCCTTAGGCCACGAAGACGATTGGTGTGTCGTTGGCGGTAAAGCGTCGGGTTTTTGCGGGTCCACCAGCAGCAATACTTATCAGCCCATCGTCATTAATGGACAGAACTATTACCATGTTTTTGATGTGCGCAGTGGCCAGCCCGCTGCTACCCATGTGTTATCTGCCAGTGTCGCATTTTCATCATTCGGCCATAATGGCATGGCTGATGGTCTGGCTAAATTAGGCGTCATTGATCCTGATAGTTTTCTGCGCGTGGTCCAAGAACAAGGCGGCCAGGGCATGGTGCTGATCCAATTGCCCAATGGATCGATTGAGGAACGCCACAGTAGCGAATGGCCGTCGTTTATTTTAGGCGACGTT